>JAAOZZ010000449.1 GCA_012274175.1 Betaproteobacteria bacterium | reverse complement strand
GCCGATGCGGCTCCCGGTGCCGGGGCCGCGGTTCGACTGGCGGATGTCGGGCCTTCCAGGCTCGTCGAGCTTCTGCAGCGACCCGCTCCCGTTGGGCAATCCGATCTCCGGGAACTGCGTGCCGATCACCCTTCCGCCGCGCTCGAAGACCCGGAACACGTCCGACGGCGGGACGCTCTCCCACGCGGGCAACGCGGTGAGCGAGGGAAGGATGCCCTTCGAGGTCATGAACGGGGTGGGCTTCACGGGATTCACGAGGGAAGCGCCCTGGCCGTCGCGGGTGTAGGCCTCGCCCAGGATGTAGCGCTTGAACGGCAGCAGGCCATTGTTGTACGCCGCCCCGCCCCACAGCATCGCGGAGGTCGCCATGAGGCTGCGCTCCGAGGCCTGGATGATCGCGAGGTGGCAGGCTCCGCACGCCTCGCGCGCCACCCGCAGGTCGCCCGGATTCACGAAGCGCACGTACTCGGGCTTCTCGCGGTTGAGCAGGGTGTAGCTGCGCTCCGGGTTGGCGCTCGAGGGCCAGTGCCACGCCTTCGGGAAGCGCGGCAGGACGTGGGCCTTCTCCAGCGCCGCCTCGTACGCGGGCTCGCCGCGGGGCAGGCCTTTCCCATCGATTCCGGCGTTCCCGCCGTGGCAATCGGTGCAGCCCAGCACCACGCCGGGATTCTGGTGCATCGTGTGGCGATCGGTCTTCACGTGGCAGCTCTCGCACCCGGCGCTCTTCGCGTCGGCCTGCGCCACGGTCTGCGCCGCCGGTGCCGGTGGGGCGGGAAAAGCCGGAAACACGGAGATCGCAGAGAGCACGGAGAACACCGAGACGACATGGAAAAAATGCGAGATTCCACGGCGACACGTTCGACGGCAACCCACCTTGCCTCCGTGCTCTCTGTTCTCTCTGTGGTGGACGGCCGTAGTCATTTCAGAATGTGGCCACCAGGTTGGCGAGCAGGGAATACTGGGGGCCGCGCTGGCCCTCGTCGTAGAGCTGCTTCAGGCCTTTGCCGGGAAGCAGCACCGCGGCCGAGGCGTTGAGCACCACGTTCTGGCTCATGAACGGGCGCCACTGCACGCCGGCGGAGACGTCCCAGCCGATTTCGCGCGCGGGCGGCGCCTGGTTGCGCAGCACGCCCAGCACCGCGGTATCCGCGAACTGCAGGTGCGACAGGTTGCCGATGACGCGCACCTGGGGCGTTACGTCGACGTCGGCGCCCGCGCCCAGCAGCACGAGCCCCGGATTCACGAAATTCGATTGGCCCTGGTCCTTCGTCGAGCGCAGGTCCGCCAGCACGCCGTTGCGCCCGGATAGCGCCACCCCTCCCCCGCCCACCAGCGGCACCGCCTGGCGGATCCAGAAGCTCGTGTCGGCGCCGGCGAATTGCGGATTCTCGAGGATGGCGTCGAACCCGGTGGCCTTGCCGTCGAAGGGATCCTTGTCGCCCGACTGGAAGAGCGCGTTCAGGCGCAGCCGCACCCAGCTGAAATCCCGCGAGACCTCGGCGGCCGCGAACCCGGCGCGAATCGACTGCGGCCGTTGCGCGAGGGGATTGCGCTCGTCGCGTCCCAGCGCGGCATACACCGACGTGCTGAGGTTCCAGCGCCCGATGTGCCCGTCGCCGCTGTATCCCAGGTAGGCCACGCGGTAGTCGTGCCCGCGCGCGTCCCCCACGACCGCCGGGCGCACGAGGAACCCGTTGGAATCGTAGAGCTCGCTTCCACCTTCGCGGTTCACGTTCAGCACGATGGTGCCCTGGGACGTGAAGCCGGGACGGGGAAAATCCTGGCGATAGGCGTTGGCGACGAACACGTCGTCGCGGCGCGGCGCCGTGCCCACGTCGTTGAGTCCCGAGTTGGAGTCCTTCTGGAGCCGGCGGAACCACCCGAGGTTGTATTGCCACCGGTTGTCGTCGCGCGTGCCGAACAGGCGCACGCCGAATGGCACGTCCTGGAAGAGAAAGCCGCGGAAATCCGACGTGAACGGCTGGATGCCCACGCGCACGGCGTCGAAGTCGTAGCGCGCCGAGACGTTGCGCAGGTGCACGTCGGCGAACGCTTCCTGCAGCCCCGCGTGGTTGTCGTTGCGCGTGCGGCCCGCGCGAGGATCCACCCGCAGCACCCGGTCCTCTTCCACCTGGGTGCGGTTCACGTTGAACGCCGGCACGATGCGAAACTCGTAGTCGGGCGGGCGGAAGGTCGTGTCGCCTTCGATGAGCGACATCGAGACGATGACGGTCTGGGAGAGCGTGGACTGCTTGCCGTATCCGAATATGTCGTTGCTTCCGGGGCGCGCTGATGCCTGGGGCGCCACGGGCGTAGGAAGGCGGCGGGCCTCGACGAGCGTATCCGACACGGCGCCCAGGTTCACGAACCAGCCGCTGCCGAGGCGATCGGCGAGCGCGGGAAAATGCTCGCGCACCCAGGGTTCGGTGCCGATCGGCAGGTCGCCCTTGAGCACGTTCTGCCCGTACGGGTCGAACCACGGGAATCGGAATCCGAGCGCCTGCATGATGCGCCAGCGATCGGGCACGGGCAGCGTCTCCCGCGGCAGGACGGCCGCGGGCGCTGGAACTTGCCGTGGATCCGCGGGCGGGGGCACGTACTGCTCCGGCACGCTCGGGCCGGGGCGTCGCGGGATGATCTCGCGGTCGCGATCGCGCACGGGCGGATTCGGAGCGTCGTCGGCGAACGCGGCGAACGCCGCCAGGACCGCGGCGCCCACGCACCAGCGCCCCGCGCCGGCGAGGCGGCGCGCGCGTCCCGCGCTACAGGCCGGCGCACGCATTCTGCTCGGTCGAGTCGTTGAACGGTGACTGCGGGCACTGCACGTATCGCAGCCGCATGCCCTGGGGTGCGAGCCCGTCGGCGCGCATCGCGGCGGGCGCGTTGCCGAGGCCCGAGCCCAGGGCCGCACCGGCGTGGGCGAGGCCCAGGAAGGCGATCATGTCGTCCTGGTCCACCCCGTCGCCCGAGACCCCGATGGCGCCCACCAGCATATCGCCGCGATAGATCGGCACGCCGCCGGGAAAGATCTGCAGCCCGTTGCGAAGCTTCGGGTAACCCCCATCGGATGCGCCGGCCGCTCCCGCGGGCGCGCGGCTCGCGCAGCCCACCGACGCATCGCCGCCGATGGACTTCACCACCTGGTTGTAGATCAGGTCGAGCTGCAGGCCCACGTTGAAGGGGCTCCAGCGCTCGATGGGCGTGGAGAACGGTCCCGGCGCCGTGCCTTCGATGCCGTCGGGATAGAACGGCCGATGCAGGTTGCCGATGGCGCGCGCGCTCCATGCGGTGCGCCCCGTGAACTGCGCGGCATCGCCGAGGAACTGCCGTGCGTCCGCGAAGTAGCGCGCCACGGAGACGTCGGGAGAGCCGTCCAGCGGATGCGCGGCGATGAAGTTCGAGGCCGCGTCATACGCCCCCGGGTCGCTGAAGAACATCGCCGTGCGCGCCTTCTGCACCGCCACGTCGACGCCGAACACGGGCGCGTCGGGCGATCGCGCGAGCGCCAGGATCTCGCCGTTCAGGTCCACCACCGCGACGCTCACCTGGGCGCTGGACCCGAGCGGGCGCCGGATCTGCCCGCGGGCACGGTTCGCGATCTTCAGCGCCTCCAGCACCACAGTCCTCACCTCGTCCGCGCGCAGCGATCCTCCGCCCGGCTGCGACGCGTCGCGGCTCGGATAACGCGCAGCGTTCGCCGCGTCCACGAGCACCCACGCGCCCACGGACGCGAACTCCCCGGGGTCTGCGCGAATTCCCGATTCCGCCGAGCCGAAGGCAGTCCCCGCCTGGGCCACGCCTGCGTTGTACCCATCCACCGCGACGAGCGCACCCGGGAGCGCGTCGAACGCCGGGGCGCGCGAGGGATCCGAGGCGATCGCCTCGGAATCGACGTAGCGCAACGTGCGCCCGTCGGCGGTGATGCGATCGCCGCGGATGTCGGCGGGTGCCGCGAACCCGCTGGCACCGGCGGCCG
>JAAOZZ010000448.1 GCA_012274175.1 Betaproteobacteria bacterium | reverse complement strand
GCGCGGCGCGGGAAGACGCGCCGGTGAGCCGCGCCACGAAGCGTGCGGCCTCCCCCTGTTGCGGCGCGCGGGCGTTCACCGCCGCCGTGTAGACCGTGCTCAATTCGCAGCCCGCGGGCAGCGGCGCCACCAGCCGTGCGCCGGCCGTGGCGAGGATCTCCGTGGCCTGGGTGCAGCCGATCGGATGCCCCGCGGCCGCGGCCATCTCGCGCATCGCGGTGGCGCCGTTGGGGAACGTGCGGATGCGCGCGCCCACGGCCTCCCGGATGCCCAGCCGGTCGAGCACCTGGGTGAAATGGATTCCCGCGGTGGCTTTCGCGGGATCGGGAAAATAGAGCGCGTCGGCGGCAAGCAGCGCGGCGCGCAGCGACGCCTGCGTGGATACGTCGGGCGCGGCATCCCCCGCGCGCACGGCGACGGACGTGGCCACCTCGCCCAGGTCCGCGTTCGACCCCGCGACGGCCTCGCCCAGCGCCACGAGCTGGTTCACCTGGGCATGGGTGAGGATCACGACGTCGCACGCGTCGCCCGCGCGCAGCTTCTCCAGCATCGCGCCCACTGCCCCGAAGCTGCCCTCTACCGTTATGTCCGAGGCGCGCGCGATCGTGCCGACGAGTCCCTGCGCCGCGCCGGCGCTCACGAAGCGCAAGCTCGCCACGCTTCCTACCGGTCCTGGCGCGCGCCGGAGACCTTCACGATGCGCGCCCACTTCTCGATGTCCCCGCGCAGGAAGTGGTCGAATTCCTCCGGCGTCATCGTCATGCCCACCGCCCCCTGCTTCGCCCACGCGGCCTGGATGTCGGGGGAGTTCACCGCCTTCCCGATCTCGGCGTTGAGGCGATCGACGATCGGTCGCGGCGTACCCTTCGGCGCCATGATGCCGAGCCAGATCACCGACTCGTAGCCGGGGACGCCCGCCTCCGCGATCGTCGGCACGTCGGGAAGCACGGAAGAGCGCACCTTGCCGGAGGTGCCGAGCGCGCGGACTTTTCCGGCCTTCACGTGGGGCGCCATCGTGGTGATCGCGTCGAACATCATCTGCACCTGGCCGCCGAGGATGTCGGCGCGCGCCCCGGAGCTGCCCTTGTACGGCACGTGCACGATGTCCACGCCCGCCATCGCCTTGAAGAGCTCGCCCGCCATGTGGTACGGAGTTCCCGGGCCCGAGGATGCGTAGTTCAGCACGCCGGGCTTCGATTTCGCGAGGGCGATGAATTCCTTCAGCGTCTTCGCGGGCACGGACGGGTGCACCACCAGGACGAGGTCCGAGTAGTTCACCGGCGCGACGGGGACGAAATCGCGCATGAGCTGGAACGGCTTGTCCTTGATGAGCGACTCGTTCACCGTATGGGTGTTCGACATCATGAGCAGCGTGTAGCCGTCGGGCGCGCTCTTGGCGACCACGTCGGTGCCGACGATGGAGCCGGCGCCGGGCTTGTCCTCGACCACGAAGGCCTGGCCCAACGCGACCTGCAGCTTCTGGGCCAGGACGCGCGCGTACACGTCCGCGGGCCCGCCGGCGGCGAACGGAACCACGATCTTCACCGGGCGCGCGGGATACGACTGGGCGAGCGCGCCCGTGGCGGCGAAGGCAAGCGTTGCGAGCAGCAGGCGGGTGGCGCGACGCATCGGGTTTCTCCTGGAAGCGTGGGGGGCCCGGGGAGTCTACCAAAGACCACGAGCGCGGCGCGGTGTACCACGAGGTGGGCCGCAGGCACTAGGGCGCTCCGGCGCGGGCGTGGAAGATGCGCAACCGCGCGAACGTGAGGCCCACGGGAATCACGAGCGCGGCGGCGCCGAGGAGCACCACGGCGGTGCCGGCGCGCTCCGCCAGCGCGCCCGCGCAGGCCACGCCCACCGATTGCCCGAGGAAGAGCAGCGAAGCGAAGAGGGCCATCGCCGCCCCTCGCCGCTGCGGCGCCATCTGGGTCGCATTGGTCTGCATGGTGTTGTGCAGCATGTAGAAACCCAGTCCCGCGGCGAAGCACCCGGCGGGCGCCACCCAGAGGGCGGGCGTCCATGCGACCAGGGCGAGCCCCGCGGCCAGGAAGAGCGTGCCTCCCACCGCAAGCCCGGTCTCGCCCATGCGGTGCACGGCCCGGCGCGCGAACATCGCGAAGAGCACGCCTCCGAGCGCGAACGCCACGAGGGCGAGGCCCGCGTGCGAAAGCTCCATGCCGCGCGCGAAATGCAGGTGCGTCGGGATGAAGGCGAGCGCGCCGAACACCACCATGCCTTCGGCGAAGACACTCGCGACGACCGCGCGCGCCCAGCGCACCGCGAGCACGTGCGCGAGGTCGTGGAAGAAATGGCGGCCCGAGGCGACGCGCGGAACGGGATCGGAGCGCGAAGCGGCGGCGAGCAGCAGGCAGGCGCAGGCGAGCCAGGCGCCGAGCAGGGCGAAGGGCCAGCGCCAGGTCGCCGTCTCCGCGGCGAAGCCGCCGAGCGCGGAGCCCCCGGCCACGCCGAGGATCTGCCCCAGCAGGAAGCGGGCGAGCACCGGCTGGCGCTGCTCGTAGTCGACCGCGTCGCCGATCCACGCCATGGCGAGCGGGATGATGCACGCGCAGAACCCGCCCGCGAAGACGCGGGCCACGAGCAACCCGTGGAAGTCGCCCACGAAGTAGCACGCCATGCTCGCGACCGCTCCTCCCCCCGCGCCCACGGCGATCATCCGCAGCTTGCCGAACCGGTCGCCCAGGGGACCGAACAGCAGCTGCATCGTGCCGTATGCCACGGAAAACGTCGTGATCACGGTCGCCGCTGCGGCGATACCCACGTGGTAGTCGGCGGCGATGCGCGGCAGCAGCGCGTCGGTGACGCGCATGGAGGCCGCGCTCGCGAACGCCGCGAGCGAGAGCAGGAGGATGGAGCGGTTCAAATGGGGGCGCGGCTGCGTCGTGGCGCGGGCCGTACGAGTGATCGCGGCCAAGGGTAACACCCCGGGCGCGGGGCCCGGGAGCGGCCAGGAGCGCTACGCGCATCGGCGCTGGCGCTGAGCCTCCACGATAGCCGGCGGTCCCGGCGGCGAGTAGAGCGGATTCAGCCACACGATGAGCGCGGCATTCCCGCAGGACTCCGAGTCCTCGGGAAGGAATCCCGGGATGATCCCGCAGTAGTGGAAGCCCTGGGAGAGCTGGAAGCGCAGCATCGGATCGTCGACGTCGCCCCAGATCACGCGCCGGGCGTAGAGCTCGGGCGACATCGTTTCGCGCACGCAGCGGTAGCCGGGCAGGCGGGCGGCGGCGACGATGCGCCGCAGGTTCAGG
>JAAOZZ010000447.1 GCA_012274175.1 Betaproteobacteria bacterium | reverse complement strand
CTCCGCCACCCAGCGGTGGAACGATTCGCGCGCGAGGCCGACGAACGCGATGAGCCCCGGGCTCGCGGGCTTCTCGTCCTTCAGCCACTTGTTCATCACCTGCTCGCACTGCCACGCCATCTCGCCGAAGTCCATGAGACCCACCATGCGGCCGCTGCCCTTGAGCGTGTGGAAGCCGCGCCGGATGGTGGTGAGTCCCTCCCGGTCGTGGGGCGCATGGGCGCAAGTCGCGAGATGGCCCGCGATGGTATCGAGGACCTCTCCGGCCTCCTCGAGGAAGATGTCCAGCAACTCCCGGTCGATCTCCGCGCCCGGCGCGTCCACGAGCTGGACCATCTGCGGCGTGGGCGTCTGCGGCGCCTTGTCCGGGGCGAGCCCCTGGATCGCCCGGAAGACGCCCGTCTGGTCCGGCGTGAACGCCTCCTTGATGACCTGCAGCGCTTCCTCGCTCTGGCGTGCCACCGCCGAATCGGAGACCACGGTGGCATCGCGCTGCAGCTCTCCCACGGCCTTCTCGAGCCTCCGGCGCGTATCCGCGGCGGGCTTTTCCTTCCAGTCCTCGTAGAGCGCCTGGACCTTCTGCTTCTGCACGTCGATGTCGAGCGGCGACACGGTGCCGGTGCGGCGCACTTCCGCTTCCCCGCGGCTGGTCTCCGGCTCGGCCAGGCCGTACCGGCGCAACGCCGGCAGCAGGACATCGCGCGGCGTGGACGAGCCCTGCTGCAGCGCGGTGATGTAAAGGCCCAGGGCGGACAGGCCGTCGGCGACCATCTCGGCGGCTTCGCCGGTTCCGTCCACCGAGCCTTCGGCGAACTGCTGGACGCGCGCCATGACCGCGGCATTGAGCGCGGCCGCATCCATGAGCTCCATGATCATGAGCGCCCCCTGCACCTGCGCGAACTGCGCGGTGAGGCCGGCGAGCTCGCCGCGGCTCTGCGGGTTGCGGAAGTATCCGTCGAGCACCTGCTCGATGTTCTGCAGGTTCACCTGCACTTCCTGTCCCACCTGGAAGACGAGCAGCTTCTCCTGCGCCCGGCGGGTCATCTCGTCGAGCAGGCCGCCTTCGATCGCGTCCATCGGCGGGAGCGCTTCGCCCGCCATCGCCGCCTTCAGCCGTTCGGCCACCGTGCGCGCCTGGCGGGCGAAATCGGCGCCGAGCTTGAAATAGTTCTCGAGGGCGGATTCCACGAAGAGCATCGCGGTGGCCACCTCGAGCGCCTGGACTTCCGAGGGCGGGATCGCCTTGGCCTTGAGGGCGGGCGCCACCTCGGTGAGGCGCGCGAGGACGAGCTGGACCTCGCGATTGGAGAGCCTCACGGCGCGCTCGGCGAGCACCTGGGCCTGCTTGTCGAAAGGCTCGAGCGCCGCCCGGTTGCCGGACGTGTACTTGAGCCAGGTTTCCTTCTGCTGCGCCGTGAACTCGCGCAGCTCCCGCACCAGCGACCCCACCGCCCCGTCGTCGGCGCCGTGCAGGCCGCGGTCGGGTATGGCGAGCAGCTGCTCGAGTCGGTAGATGTCCTTCAGCATCGCAATGCGCTCGGACACCCCGCCGGCCCGGCCCACGGCAAGCAGCAGGTCGCGGAACATGCGCTCGGCCACCTTGCCCGATCCTTCGATCAACTGCTTGATCTGCTGGTCGAGCTTGGCGAAGAGCGGCTTGGCGGTGGGCCCCACTTCCAGGCCGCCGAACACGAGCGCGTCGAAGAACGCGGCGGCGGCGGTCCAGAACGGCCGGTTGGGCGTGGCCGCCTGGAGCGACTCGATGGCGGTGATCGCGGCGTGCATATGCCGCATCGCCTCGGCGGTGTCCCCGCCCTTGAGCATGCGCAGAAGGCCCTGCTGGTATTGCGCGCGCTGCAGGGCCAGCGCCTTGGAGAGTACGGCGTCGTCGAGCGGCTGGCCCGCGGGCGGCTCCGGCAGCGGCGCGGCGAGGTTGGGAAAGAAGAGGTCGCCCTCGTTGGCGTCGTTCTGGCCCCGCGCGCGGTTCAGTTCGAGGTAGGGCGCCAGCAGGCGCATCGGGTGGTCGGTCTGGCCGCCGATCAGCGCATCGAGGTAGGCGGAGAGCGCGGAGATGCCTCGCTTGGCGGCCGCGACCGCCGCGGGAAGACGCATCGCATCCTCGGCGTCGAGGAACGCCACCAGCTTCTCGAGCTCTTCGTTGAAGCGCGTGGCCGCCCCCAGGCCCACCATGGCGAGAGCGCCCGTGGCCTGGTGCAGGTGCGTGAGGATGTACTTGACCGGTCCGCGCTCGGCCGGGTTCGCGGCGAGCTTGTCCAGGTTTTCCCGCGCCTGGTTGAGCGAGTGGTCGATCTCGGTCTTGACCCAGGTGAGAGGGCCGAGATCGAAATCGCTGATCGGATTCGCCGCCATGTTCGCCGTTCGCCTCGCGCGTGGGGGTCCCTGGCCCGGTCCTAGAGCTTGAATCCGGACACGGAGCTCTTCAGCTCCTGGGCCACCGCCGCCAGGTCGCGGATGGAGCCCGCCGCCTGCTGCGTCCCGCGCGTGGTCTGGCGCGTGATCTCGAGGATGTCCTGCATGTTCTGCGCGACCTTGTTGGTGGCGTTGGCCTGGGTGTGCGTGGCCTTCGAGATCTGTTCGATCAATTGCGCCAGGTTCTTGGTCACGAAATCGATCTCCGTGAGCGCCTGGCCCGCGGCATCCGAGAGCTTCGCTCCCTCCACCACGCCCGTCGTCGATTTTTCCATGGCCGCCACCGCGTCCTGGGTGTCGGCCTGAATCGTCTTCACGATCGCGCCGATCTGCTTGGTCGCCTCGCCGGATCGCTCCGCCAGCCGCTGCACTTCCTCGGCCACCACCGAGAAGCCGCGCCCCGCCTCGCCGGCCGAGGCGGCCTGGATGGCCGCGTTCAGCGCGAGCACGTTCGTCTGCTCGGTAATGTCGGAGATCAGCTCCACGATCTCGCCGATCTCCTGGGAGCTCTCGCCCAGGCGCTTGATGCGCTTGGAGGTCTCCTGGATCTGCTCGCGGATGTCGTTCATGCCGGAGATCGAGTTCTGCACCGCCGCCCGGCCCTTGTCGGCGGCCGCGAGCGAGCGCTGCGCGACCCGCGCGCCTTCCTCGGCGGTCGAGGACACCTCCGAGATCGAGCGCGAGACCTGCAGCACCTGCGCGGTCGTCTCCTCGATCTCCTTCGACTGGCGTTCCGCCGCACCCAGCAGCTCGGCCGAGATCGACTGCGCCTGGGCGGTCTTCTGGGTCACCTGGATGGCCGCGTTGTTCACGCCGGCGACCAGGGTGCGCAGCTCGTCGATGGTGTAGTTCATCGAATCCGCGATGGCGCCCGTGATGTCCTCGGTCACCTGGGCGCGGATCGTGAGGTCGCCGTCGGCGAGGTCGCCCATCTCGTTCAGCAGCCGCAGGATCGCCTCCTGGTTGCGCTTGTTCTCGGCTTCCGCCTCGGCCGCGCCGCGGCGCGAATCGGCCAGGAACACGAGCGCCATCAGCGCCAGCACGATGACGAGGAGCACCACGAGGACCACCACGGCGGCGAGGCTGAGCACCGGCTTCTCCGCCTGGAGCGCCTCCTGGGTGCGGGCGACCGCGGTCTGGAGCTGCTCGCTCGCGGTTACCAGCTTCACCCCCGCCTGGCGGGCCGATACCAGCTTCTGCAGCTCGCGCAGGATCGGCCTCACGTTCTGCTCGAACTGGCCGAACTGCTG
>JAAOZZ010000446.1 GCA_012274175.1 Betaproteobacteria bacterium | reverse complement strand
TCGGCGCCCGTGAACTCCCGCAGGATCTCGAGGCCGTCGCGGATCTCCTTCGTGGGCAGCACCCGGTCGACTCCCGCGCGCGTCACCGCGTAGTAGGCGTTGAGGTCCGCCGGGTTCGTGAACCGGAGCTTCCTCGCCTCGGGCGTAAAGCTCGCGCGGGGCACGAGGGTCGCGGGCAACGCCACGGGCCGCACGCTGCCGTCGGCTACGATCTCGCCCATCGCGAGCCGGGCCGCGCCCTGCGCGTCGCCTCCGAGGCTCGCGACCGCGTCGAGCGCGAGCAGCGCGTAGGCCGAGCCGATGGTGTTGTACCAGCCGCGCTCGATGGGCCGCACGATGTCGGCGAGTGCCGCGCCCTTGAGCTCCTTGTAGCGCTCGGGAAAGTGCTTGGCGAGGAGGAAGACGATCTGGGAATCCCGCGTGAGCGGATCGTAGTAGAGCTCGTAGCGATTCGTGGTGCCGGTCTTCAGCTCCGAGATGGCCCGATTCGCGAGCCGCTCCTGCTTCATGAGCTGGTACGAGGCGCCGAGCCATGCCGCGACCACGTCCGTCTTCCACGCCTTCGGATAGCGCTCGTCCAGGCGCTTCTGCAGTGCGGCCACGAGGTTGGTGGTGACGATCCCCTGGCGCGTGAGCACGTAGATCGCCTGGGCCCGCGCGCGCTCGTCGTAGAGCGAGCCGGCCTCGGTGGCGGCGAATTCCTGCAGCCAGCCGTCGCCCGCCTTGATCATGTCGTCGGGCACCGCGTACTTGCGCTCCCGCGCCTCGACGAGGAAGAGCATCGCGTGCACCGCGGGCACCGGCTCCACCTTGAGGCTCGAGGTCCAGAGGCCGAAGCCGCCTTCCGCGTTCTGCCGCGACCTCAGCACCGACACCAGCGCGGCGATGCGCTCCGCAGGCGTGAAATGAGTGCGCGACTCCTTCACGTAGCCGAAGTCGGGGCGCTGCGACAACACCAGCACCGGGATGGCCTGGCTCACGAGCTGCTCGGTGCAGAGGTACGGGTAGTCGGAGAGGTACGACGCGAGGCCGTGGGCGAGCGTGAGCGGCACGTACGAAAGTGTCGCGTCCAGCTTGCGGTGCTCGGGAAACATGTCCCGGGCCACGGGCAGATCCTTTTCACCCTTCACGGTGCCGGCGAGGATCTCGCTGCGGTACGGGATCGCGGGCCTCAGGCTCAGGTCCGTCGCGACCTGGTTCGACCGGGTGCCGTGGCTCGCGGCGAACGTGAGCGTCGCGGAGCCCAGATTGTCCGTGGCGCGCACGCGAAACGTGGCCGACCCCTCGCGAAATTCACCAACCCGAAGCTCCGCCTTCGAAGCACCCACGACCACGAGGTGGGGCGACGTGGAAAGACTCACCGTGACGGCCGCGTCCTTTCCCGAACCCACGATCGTGTTGGCCACGCCCACGCTCACGTCGAACACGTCGCCGGGCGCGACCGTGGTCGGCACATTGGGCGAGAGCACGAGGTCGGCACGCACCGTGGTCTTGCGCTGCGCCACGCCCACGGCTTCGTCGGCCACGGCGATCGCCATCACGCGCAGGCTCCCGTTGAACGTGTCGGGCACCCTCCACGAGACTTCCTTCTCCTGGGTTCCCACGTCGACCACGCCGGACCAGTACGCCGCCGGCTTGTCGCGCTTGCGCTTGAACGGGTTCAGGTTCTTGCCGATGGCGCCCTCGGCATCCCCGCCGGGCGCGGCATACGCCATCACGCGCTTGTACTCGGGCAGGATGAGGTCGAGGATCTGTGCGGTGTTCACGCCGAGCCGGCGCTTCTGGAAGAAGTACTTGAGCGGGTCCGGCGTGCGATAGGCCGCCACCTGCAGGATGCCCTCGTCCACGGCGTACAGGACCACGCGGGAAGGACGCTCGGCGCGCACCTTCATCCTGAGCAGCTCGCCCGGCTTCGCGAGCTCCGGCACGGTGAGGGTGACGTTCTCCCGGCGCGCGTCGAGGCTCACCGAGAACGGCACCACGCCGTAGGACAGCGGGCTCATGAAGATCTCGTCGGAGTTCGGGTCGCGGATGAAGGTCACGTTCACGTAGCCGTTGCCCTCGAAGTCCTTCGGCACGCGGATCTTCTGCACCGAGGCGGTCGTGGTCGCCTTGAACCACGCGTGGGCGTAGACGCGGTCGCGCTCGAGGGTGATGAGGCCGCTGCCGGCGTAGGGCGCCTGCACGCTCACCTCGATCTCCTCGCCGCGCTCGTAGTCGCTCTTGTCGAGCGTCAGCTGCAGCTCGGCGTTGCGGTCGAGGGCGCGGGCGATGTTGCCCTTCCCCGCGACGGCGTACTCGACGCGGGAGAGCTCGAGGCCTTTGCCGTCCCGCACCACGAGGGCGAACTGCCCGGCCCGCGAAGTGTCGAGCCCGAGCGCCAGGCCCTGGGCGGGAATGGCGAAGGGCTTCTCCTCGAGCACGTTTTCGCGCTTGCGCGACTCGTACTTGAAGGTGCCGTTGTCCTGCTTGGTGAGCACGGAGACGAACTTGCGCTCGATCCAGGCCATCGTGAGTCCCGTGACGGCGGTCTTCTTCGCCCGCGGGTCGATCGCGATGAACGAGACGTTGCGCGCCGCATCCTTCGTGATGTAGGCCAGGTCGCCGTCGGCCTTGTAGCCCACGAGGTACGGCATCGACGAGACGAGCTGCGCCGACTCGGCCGCGACACTGCGGCCGCCCGCCGCCTCGAACCCCTCCGCCACGAAGGAGAGGCGATAGGTGGCGTCGGCGAAGCGCTGGAGGTTCAGGTCGAACTGCGCCTCGCCCTGGGCATCGGTCGTCGCCGGGGCAAGCTTCTCGTCCACGCCTTCCCGGGGCCGGTGCGGGTCGTAGAACTGGTAATCGCGCCACGAAGCGAACGCGGGATACGCGGGGGTGAGGCGCATGGTCGCGGTCACGCGGCGGTTTTCCGCCGGCGTGCCGAAGAGGTTCTGCAGCACCACGCGCGCCTTGAGCTCGTCGGGCGACACCCACCCGTCGGGGGATTCGCTCGTGAGGTGCGCGCTCATCTTCATGCGGTCGGGCAGGAATTCCTGCACCTTCACCGTGGTGGAGCCGAGCTGCGCGGAGCGATTGCCGTCCTTCACGAGGTAGAGCGACACGGTGTAGATGCCCGTGGGAGACGTGTCCTGGGTCGCGTAGCGCGTCTCCTCGAAACCGGCCGAACCGAGGCGAAGCTTCTCGCGCTTGACCGCGAGCCCGCGCGGGTCGATCACTTCCACCTCGACGGGGACGCCCCTGGGCGCCTTCGCCCATTCCTTCGCCTTCACGATGAGCCCCACGTGGATCTCGTCGCCGGGACGGTAGATGCCGCGGTCGGAGAAGAGGTAGGCGTTGAGCCGGCCCGCGTCGGCGGACTCGAGCACGCCGCCCACGTCGAAGCGGGAGAAGTCGAGCTCGCGGTCGCCGCGGCCGATGGGAAGGAACGAGTAGTCGCCGCCCTTCCTCACGAGGAAGAGCGCGGGCGTGCGCTCGCTCGTGAGTCCCCTGGTGCTCGCGAGCGAGGCGCGGCCCGAGGCATCGGTGGCCTGGGCCTGGATCGCGAGCCCGTTGCGACCGAGCAGGTCCACCGACGCGCCCGCCACCGGCTCCCCGGTCGCGATCGACTGCACGAACACGTCGTGGGAACCGTCGAGGGAGCGCTTCACCACGATGCCCAGGTCCGTGAGCACGATGAGCCGGCGGTCGCGCCGTCCCGTGACACGCTTCCTCACCGGGTCGTAGCTCTCGGCGGTGAGCAGGAAGATGCCGCGGCGGTTCGCCGCGTCGCCGTCGAGGTACCTCGAGAGGTCGAGGGCGTGGTATTGCGGCGTGCCCGGCTCCTTTTTCGGCAGCTGCACCACGAGCTCGAAGCGCTCCGTGATGTAGGTCTCGTCGAAGTTGTCGAGGAAATTCGGATTCGAGAAGTTGCCCTGGGACTGCGTCACCAGGTGCTGCACCTGCTGCGGGAGCACGCGCCCTATGGTGAAGCGGATGCCGTCGACGTCGCGCGCGAGCACCGGGAGCTTCTTCTCCCCCGAGAGGGAAAGCAGCGACCCCGCGCTCATGAACTTGAGCTCCATGGGATACGCCGGCACGCGGAAGATGCGCTCGTAGGCGTCGCCCAGCACGTAGCCGCCGAACGAGCGCGTCCCCTTGCTCGCGCGCACGTAGATGTAGCGGCCCGGTGTGGCCTTGTACTTGTAGCTGTGCACTTCCGTGTGCTCGCGCTCGCCGGGAATCGGCTCGAGCTTCAACGGCTCGGCGTCCTTCATGACCGGAGCACCCACCTGGCCGGGATCGCTCCACGGGAACGGGCGCTTCCGGTCCTCGGGCTTCGTGTCCGGATGGAAGACGGGAAGCAACCAGGCACTCACGTTCCTCGCCATCTCGCGCTCGTCCACCGAGGCCGACGTGCCGAGCACCAGGATCTGCTCCGGCTCGAGGCGGTCGTTGTTCACGAGGGTGAGGCCCCCGCTCGTGACCCGCAGGCTGTTGAGCCCGGGGACGATCACGCTTTGCTCGAGCTTGGCCGCCGTCGCCGGCCCGCCGCGCGCCGCTCGCACGCCCGCGTCCACGGAGATATCGAGCCGCGTGTCCCGGGGCGGGATCGCGAGCGCTTCGGACACGAGGTATGCCTTGAGCTTCAGCTTGTCGTAGGTGATGCGAAAGGTCGTACGGCCCGCTCCCATGCCGAGGAAGCCGGGGGTCTCGCCCTGCTGGCGCAGCGCCACGCGCTTCTCCAGCTCCGCCGCGTCCACGGGATGGGTGAAGCGGATCGTGGCCGTGACGCGCCGCCCGTTGGAGTCGGTCGGGTCCTGGTAGAAGCGCGCCTCTTCGAAGCTGGCCGCGAAGGGAGCGGTGTGGAAATCGGCGTGGCGCTCGGCCATGCGCACGTTGGAGACGAAGAGCTTGCGGCCGAAGTCGACGCGGTAGTCCGTGCCCACGGGCCAGTCCGCCCCGGGCTCGAACACGAGGACCCGGTCGCCTTCCCAGTGCCACTTGCCCGCGACCTCGGGAGAGACGGAGATGTCGTGGGTGACCTCCTTGTCGACGGAGGCGAGGGGGGCCACCGGCGTGCTGAACGCGATGCGCACGGGATGGGGCTTCGCGTCCCTGGTCTCGATCTCGGTGCGCGCGGGAGAGGAAACGGAGAACGTGACCTCGACGGGCTTGGGCTGCGCCTCGTACCAGCGCCATCCCGCGTATCCGCCGATGGCGAGCGCGATCACCGCGGCGAGGGCTCCGCCGGAGGCGAGCCGATGGCGAGCGATCCACACCCATCCGCGGGCGAAGCGGGAGCCGACCCATCGCAGCCACGCCGGAGGCTGCCAGGACCACGAGCCGAACATCGCCTTCGCCGCACGCCGGAATGCCTGCATCACGTCCTTCTCCCTGGGAGCGCGATGGTTTGCCCGCGGCGCTCGTTCCCATGTTGGCGGCCGATTATGTCAGGGGGCGGGAGCGAATGTGGCAAAACAACGACGCGCGAGGAACAACTTCGGGCGTTCCCTGCGCGAGCGTCGCCCATCGCCTAAGATGGCGGTGTGAAAGCCGCCGTACCCTTCCATTTCGGCGCGGGCGAGACCTGATGCGCACGCCCGAAGACCACCCGCTTCGCCTGCAGCTCGCGAACGAGGTCCACGCGCGCCCCCACGAGGCGCTCACCGCCCCGCTGCGCGCCTCCCACGTCGCGGTCCTGGTGGACGCGGCCGACCGCGCGAAGGAGCACGCCCACGTGGCGCGCCTGTGCGGGGAATCGGGCGTGGCGCCGCCGGACGAACGGGCGATCCATTTCAGCGCGCAGCTTGGCGCCTTCCGCCTGCGCTGGGAACGGCACAACGAATTCTCGTCGTACACGTTCTTCTGCCCGGGCGCGGGGCCCGCGCGCTTCGCCGAGAGCGCCGCGTCCCACGTGCCGTCCGGGTGGCTCGCCTCGATTCCGGGACGCACGCTCGCGGCGGCCCACGCGCAGATGCTCGAACGCACGGTCGCGATGCCGTCGGCCCACGAGATCGCCGCGGCTTTCGAGGGCAACTACGTGGTGGGCGCGGAGGTGGGCGACGGAGCGGCGGCCGTGTTCACGGATTTCCGCATCCACGGCGACGGCTTCGGACGGTTCCTCGTGGTCGACCGCTCGCTCTCGCGCTTCCAGGCCGGGCGCACCCTGCAGCGCCTGTTCGAGATCGAGTCCTACCGCATGCTGGCGCTGCTGGCACTGCCGATCGCTCGCGAAGCGGCGCCCAAGCTCGTGGGCATGGAGCGCGAGCTGGCGTCGATCGCCGCGGAGCTCGCCGCGGGCGCGGGCCGCGACGAGGCGCTACTCGACCAGCTTACCCGCCTGTCCGCGGACGCGCAGAGCGCGATCGCGGCCTCGCGCTTCCGCTTCGGCGCCACGGGCGCGTACAGCGACCTGGTGACCGCGCGCATCCGCGAGCTGCGCGAGCGGCGGCTGCCCGGCACGCAGACCATCGAGGA
>JAAOZZ010000445.1 GCA_012274175.1 Betaproteobacteria bacterium | reverse complement strand
CCTCGACGCGCGCTCGCTCTCGAGCGACCTGGTGCGCGAGTTCAGCCAGGGCGACCTGAGCTCCCTCGACTACAGCGTGGTGCGCGCGCGCGAGCGCACCATCCTCGACATCACGCCCGTGGAGAAGCCATGGGGGCCCAACTACCTGCGCTTCGGGCTCAACCTGTCGTCGGATTTCCGCAGCGAGTCGCGCTACAACTTCCGCGCGCTGTACCGGCGCACGTGGATGGACACCTACGGCGCCGAATGGCTGCTGGGCGGGCAGATCGGAAGCGAGCAGAACATCCGCACCGAGCTCTACCAGCCCCTGGACCTGCGCCACGCGTTCTTCGTGCGCCCGTACGCGAGCACGGGGCTGCGCAAGGTGCCGCTCTACTTCGAGGGCGACCGGCTCGCCGTCTACCGCGTGCAGGACAATCGCGCGGGCGTCGAAGGCGGTATCAACATCGGAGTGAGCGGGCAGGCCGCCGTGGGCTGGGTGGAGCGCAGGATCGGCGCGGTGCTCGACACGGGACCGGACTCGTTCTTCAACATCACCAACCGCGTGGGCGGCCCCACCGCCGCGCTTGCGCTCGATACCTACGACCAGCCGTTCTTCCCCACCCGCGGGATCAAGCTGGACGTCACGTACTTCGACGCGCAGCGCGTCTCCGGCGGCGCGGCGCCCTACGCGCGTGGCGAGGCGCGCTGGGGCGCGGCGGTATCGAGGGGGCGCTGGACGCTCCTGGGCGGGCTGGAGGGCGGATCCACCCTGCGCGGCACCCTGCCGATCGCGGACGCGTTCTCGCTGGGCGGCCCGCGGCGGCTCACGGGATTCGCCGACGACCAGATGCTGGGGGGCGACTATTCCCTGGGCCGCCTCGAGGGCCAGTACCGCCTGAGCTACAACTCGCCGCTCTACGGCCTCACGCTCCTCGCCGGCGTCGTGGCCGAGGCGGGACGCATGAACAAGCCCTTCACGGAGACCTCGCTCAACGGCTGGCAGCGCTCCTTCGGTGCCTACCTCGCCGCGAGCACCTTCCTGGGCCCGGTCTACATCGGCGTGGCCGAAGCCAAGAACGGCAAGGCGCGCTTCTACCTCTTCCTCGGCACCCCCTAGCTACCTCTCCAATCCCGCGCCGCAGGACCAGCACAGGTCGAAGGACGGCGGATTTTCCTCGCCGCAGGCGGGACAAAGGATGGCGGGTCCGGCGGGGGAGGGGGCGAGGAAGGCCGAGATCAGCGCTCGGGCGCGCTCGGCATCGCGCGCGTCGTCGACCCACACTTGCGGCAGCGAGGCCTCGATCGGCAGCTCTCCCGCGAGGCTCGAGGCGTTCGCGTTGAAGATGCGCGCGCGCACGCCCCGGTCGGCGAGGAGGTCGACGAGGAGCTGTGCCTCGGGAAGGTTGGCGGCGGCGTGGACCCGCTTCAGAACCGGTACGACAGCGTGCCGCTCACGCCGTCCTCCTTGATCCCCGAGCGCCCGAAGATCTTGAAGTACGAGACGCCCAGCGCCAGGCGCTCACCGACCCAGCCGTGCACGCCGATTGCCGCGGTGGTGAAGCTGGAGTCGGCGGAATAGGCCGGGATGTCGTAGGCGTTGCCGCTGGCGAGCGACAGGGGCTGCGCGGTCACGAAGCGAGCGTCGTCGCCGCGCTCGTGGTCCGCGGTCACGCGCAGCCACGGCGTCCACGCACCCATGTTCATCGAGGCGCGCAGGCCCGCGCTCCAGACTTCCGAGCGGCGCGTCTGCTCGGAGATGTGCAGGTCCGCGGCTCCCGCGCCGGACTCGTCGAACGCGTTCACGGTCACGTTCTGGGCGTTCACCGATACCGTCGGGCCGATCCTCAGGCCGCCCATCGCGAAATCGTACCCGGCGTTGAAGAACGCCGAGCCGTTCGAGCCGTCGGGGCTCGAGTTGGCCACGCGCACCACCGGACCCAGCACGACGTTGCGGCGCACGTCGCGGAAATCGATGTTGGCGATGGACAGGATCCCGGTGCCGTAGAAGCCGCCCCAGTTGAGCGCGCCGAAGACGGTGTAGACCTGCTCCCGGGTGTGGAAGCTGCCCGCGTTGGTGCCGAAGCTGCCGTCGCCCGTGGTTTCTCCGTAGGCGAGCCCCAGCGTCACCGCCTCCGCGGCGCGCATCGTGAGGCCCACGCTCGCCGAGCGCTGGTCGCTCGCGAGGCCGGTGTTCCCGGTGCCCGAATCGATGTCGAACTTGCCGCCGTCGCCCCCGACGAAGACCGTGAGCTTGCCCACCGGCGCCTGGCGGGCCGCGAGCAGGCCGTTGTCGATCGAGTGCACGTGGCTCGCCCGCGAGCGCAGCGGCGCCTCGGCGAGCAGCGAGAGCTGGGTCGGGCCCTCGATCATCGATTCGGCGAACTGCGCGAAGATGGCCTGCGCGGCGGCGGTCGGGTGCACGCTGTCGGCGAAGAGGTAGGTCTGCCCCGCATCGGGCGCCACCAGGTTCGTGGGCCCGCAGAACTGGGAGCTCACCGTCGAGGCGGTGGTGATCGGCGGGAACGGGCCGCATGCGATGCCCGTCGTATTGGTGAAACCGTACGCGGAAGGATTGGCGCGGATCTCCGACAGGAACGTGAACGCGTCCACGGGAATCACGCGGATGCCGGCGCTGGCGAGCCCCGTGAAGAGCGTGGTGTTGTAGCCCGCCGAGAGCGCGGTCACCGAGCCCGCGGTTGCGGCCCCGGCCGAGGCGAAGGCGGGAGTGGCGCCGATGTCGGGCAGCCCCACGACCATCACGTAGCGCGCTCCGGCGGCCTGCAGGCGCGCGATCTGCCCGATCTCCGCAGTGGCCGCGCCGAGCACGTTGGCCTGCAGCTGGCTCGCGGTGATGCCGCCCGCCTGGAACACGGCGAGGTTCTGGAAGAGGTCGTTGGCGCCGGCCCACACGGTGTAGAGCGCGCCGGGATCGGCCGCGCCGTTGCCGCGCGCGAGGTACTCGTCGATCTGGGTGCTCACCGGGCGCTGCGCGGAGCCGGGCGGCGTGGAGGCCGAAGCGCTCGCCACGCGCGCGCCGCCCTGGGCGAAGATGTTGCCGCCGTTCGCGTTGCTGGGCGCGGGCGCGACGCCGTAGAACTGGGAGATGATCTCCGACCATACGGGGCCGGGGTTGGTGGTGAAGCGCCCGAGGGTGGCGACCACGGGCGCGGGCAGGCCGAGGCTCGCGAGGAACGGGCGGTAGTAGCCCGCGTCCGAGAGGCTGTCGCCGAAAACATAGACGTTGCTGAACTGGGCGGCGCCCGCGCCCGGCGCGGCCGCGGCCGCGAACAGGGACAGGAGCAGGGCGGGCAGGACGCGGTTGCGGGCTTTCATGGTTTCTCCTCGAGCCGGATCGTTGTCATGCGGGCGGGGGCGCCCGTTCGTCGCGGCTATATTGGCACACTAGTACACGCGCCGCACCAGATGCGCCTCGTGCAGCATGTGGGTGGCGATCTCCTCGATCGACTTGGTGGTCGAGTCGAGGAAGGGGATCTGCGCCTGGCGCATGAGCTTCTCCGCGGCGCTCACCTCGTAGCGGCAATTGTCCAGCGCGGCGTAGCGGGAATCGGGGCGGCGCTCGCTGCGGATGTGGTGCAGCCGCTCGGGCGAGATGGACAGCCCCCAGACCTTCTGCTTGAGCGGCATGAGCGAGGGCGGCAGCCGGTTGGCCTCCAGGTCCTCGGGGATGAGCGGATAGTTCGCCGCCTTGATGCCGAACTGCATCGCCATGTAGAGGCAGGTGGGCGTCTTCCCGCTCCTCGACACGCCCACCAGCACGATGTCGGCGTCCTCGAGGCCGCGGTGGGTCACGCCGTCGTCGTGGGAGAGCGTGTAGTTGATCGCCTCGATGCGGTGGTTGTAGTCCTTCACGTTGCTCACGCTGTGGCTGCGCCCCACGGCGTGCATCGACTTCGTCCCCAGCTCGCTTTCGAGCGGGATGATGAAGCGCTCGAAGACGTCGAGCACCAGCGCGTCGCACTTGTTGATCTCGGCGCGGACCTGGTCGTCGACGATCGAGCTGAACACGAGCGGGCGCTCGCCGGAATCGCGGTGGGCCTGGTTCACCTGGGCCACCACCTGGATCGCCTTGGAGATGTCGTCGATGAACGGCAGCGTCACCCGCAGGAAATCGAGTTCGCCGAACTGCGTGAGCAGCGAGGAGCCGAGGGCTTCGACCGTGATGCCGGTGCGGTCGGAGACGAAAAAGACGCGCTTGCGCTGGGACATGGTCTGCCTGGAGGGGAACGCATCTCATGATGCGCCGCAACATTGTCGTATTGCGGCGGCTATAATTG
>JAAOZZ010000005.1 GCA_012274175.1 Betaproteobacteria bacterium | reverse complement strand
CCTCGCGGGCGCCGGAACGTTCAGCGTCACCCCGTAACGGGAGGTCCCATGCGCCCCATCCGATGCCTCGTCGCCGCCGCGTTGGCGCTGTCCGTTCCCGTGGCCTGCCTCGCGGCGCCGCCTTCCGTCGGCGGCTGCCAGATACTTCCCACGAACAATTTCTGGAACACGCGGGTGGACAACCTGCCGGTGCTTCCGATCTCGAGCACGTGGGTGAACAGCATCGGGGCGGCAACCAACCTGCACCCCGACTGGGGCCAGACGGAGCTCCAATACGGCATCCCGTACACGACCGTTCCCGGCTCGCAGGCGCCGGTTCCCATCACCTATAGCGACTTCGGCGACGAGAGCGATCCGGGTCCGTTTCCGATCCCGCCCGATGCGCCCGTGGAGGGCAACGGCACGGGAGGAGACCAGCATGTGCTGGTGATCGACACCGGGCACTGCATCCTCTACGAGCTGTACAACGCATCGCTCGATGCCGGCGGCTCGAGCTGGAGCGCGAGCTCCGGCGCGAAGTTCGACCTGAAATCGAACGCGCTGAGGACCGACTCGTGGACCTCCGCCGACGCTGCGGGCTATCCGATCTTTCCCGGGCTCGCGCGCTGGGAAGAGGTCGCCGCGGGCGAGATCGACCACGCCCTGCGCTTCACCGCCCTGCACTCGTATGGCGGCGACGACATCGTCAATGGCCGGCCGTACTACCTCTGGCCCGCGCGCCACGTGGGGCCGTCGACCGACTCGACCTGGCCGCCCTATGGCGCGCGCTTCCGCCTGAAGGCCTCGTTCGACATCTCGACCTTCACGCCCGAGACCCAGGTCATCCTTCGCGCGCTCAAGAAATACGGCATGGTGTTCGCGGACCAGGGCGCCAACTGGTACATCAGCGGGACGACCAACGCGAACTGGCCGGACGCCGTGATCAGCGAGCTGAAGTCGATCGCGGGCGGCAACTTCGAGGCGGTGAACACCGCATCGATGATGCTGGACTACAACTCGGGAGCGGCGCGCCAGCGGGGCGAGAAGCGCGACCTGAGCGGCGACGGCGAAGGCGACCTGCTCTGGAGCGATTCCGCCGACGGCTCCGTGCAGGGCTGGCTCATGAACGGATTGACGGCGACGCAGACCGCGGGGCTCCTGCCCGGAGGAGGCGGCTACTCGGTCGCGCAGGTGGCGGACCTGGACGGCGACGGCAAGGCGGACCTCCTGATCCGCAACGCCGACGGCAGCGTGATCGGCTGGCTCATGAACGGGCTTTCCGTGACGGCGGCCACGACCTTCGTGGGTCCCGGAAGCGGATGGTCCGTCGTGAAGACCGCCGACCTCGACGGCGACGGCAAGGCCGACCTCATCTGGCAGCACACCGACGGCACGGTGCAGGCGTGGTTGATGAACGGCCTGTCGGTGACTTCCACCGCGACCTTCGTGGGCGCGGGCAGCGGCTGGAGCGTGAGCCAGGTGGCCGACCTCGACGGCGACGGCAAGGACGACCTCATCTGGCAGCACACCGACGGCACGGTGCAGGCCTGGCTCATGAACGGCCTCACCGCCGCGAGCATCGCCTCCTACGTGCCCGCGGGCACCGGCTGGAGCGTGGTGCTCACGGGCGACTTCAACGGCGACGGCAAGACCGACCTCTTCTGGCAGCACACCGACGGGTCCTCCCAGGCCTGGCTCATGAACGGCCTCACCGTGGCGCAGGTCGCGTCGTTCACGCCCGCGGGCACCGGGTGGACGCCCATGCTCGCCGGGGACCTCAACGGCGACGGCAATGCGGACATCTTCTGGCAGCACACGTCCGGTGCCTCCCAGACGTGGCTCATGGACGTGGGCCTCAGGGTGAGCAGCCTCGCGAGCTTCGTGCCCCGCGCCACGGGCTGGAGCGCGACACACCTCGTGGACCTCGACGGCGACGGCAAGAAGGACGTGCTCTGGCATCACACGAGCGGCGCGGTGCAGGCGTGGATCATGAACGGCCTCACCATCACCCAGATCGCCTCCCTCGCCGGCGCGGGAACATTCTCCGTGGTTCCGTGACGAAACGCTCGCCGTCTCGCGGTAAAATCGAGGCGAATCCCTTCACCTTTCCTGCCGCTTCCGCGCGGCCGCTCCCTTGCGCTCCATCCTGTTCGTCTGCACGGCCAACATCTGCCGGTCTCCCCTCGCCGAAGCGGTCTTCCGCCAGCTGATCACCCCGAAGGCGAGGGAGAACGCCTTCGAGGTCGCCTCGGCCGGCACCCACGACTACCACATCGGCAAGCCCGCCTTCCCCACCGCCATGGAGCTCGCGAAGCTGCGCGGCTTCGACCTCACGGGGCACGTGGCCCGGCGCGTGAAGGCGGGAGACTTCGACCACTTCGACCTGATCCTCGGGATGGACCGCTCGAACATCGCGAGCCTGCGCACCATCGCCCCCACGCGCTGCAAGCAGAAGATCGAGCTGCTGCTCGAATACGGCGACGAGTTCCACGGCGAGGAGGTACCGGATCCCTACGGCGGCGAGGTCGAGGACTTCGAGCGCGCCATGGACATGATCGAGGACGGCTGCCGCGGGCTCGTGAAGCTGCTGGCGCGGTGAAGACGCTCGTCACCGGCGGCGCGGGATACATCGGCACCCACATCCTCTGCGCGCTCGCCGCCGCGGGCCGCCGGTCGGTGTGCATCGACAACTACTCGAACAGCTCCCGCGCCTCCCTCGAGCGCGTGAACCGCATCGCGCCCGGCTCGGTGGAAGCGTACGAGGTGGACATCCGCGACCGGGGCGGCGTCGAAGGCGTGCTCGCGCGCCACGAGGTCGACAGCGTGATCCACCTGGCGGGGCTCAAGGCCGTGGGCGAATCGGTCGAGCAGCCCGAGCGCTACCACGACAACAACGTGCGCGGCACCGAGAGCCTGCTGGCCGCCCTCCAGGGCTCGAAGGTGCGCGAGTTCGTGTTCAGCTCGTCGGCCACGGTGTACGGGATGGCCGAGCGCATGCCGATCACGGAATCGACGCCCACGGCGCCGCAGAATCCTTACGGGCAGAACAAGCTCGACATCGAGCGCATGCTGGCGGACCTCGCGCGGCGCGACCCCTCGTGGTGCGTGGCGAACCTGCGCTACTTCAATCCCGTGGGCGCGCACCCGAGCGGGCTCATCGGCGAGCATCCCGCGGGCGCGCCCAACAACCTCATGCCCTACGTGTGCCAGGCGGCGGCGGGCAGGCGGTCGGTGCTCAGCATCTTCGGCTCCGACTACCCCACGAAGGACGGCACGGGCGTGCGCGACTACATCCACGTGATGGACCTGGCCGAGGGCCACCTCGCGGCCTTGGATGCGCTCGCCCGCGCCACTCCCGGCACCGTGATGACGGTGAACCTGGGCACGGGCCGCGGCTATAGCGTGCTGGAGCTGGTGGAAGCCTTCGAGCGAGTGAACGGCGTGAAGGTGCCCCGGCGGATCGTCGATCGTCGGGCGGGGGATATTGCCGTCTGCTACGCCGATGCATCCCTCGCGCGCACCCTCTTCGGGTGGCAAGCCACGCGCGGCATCGAGGAAATGTG
>JAAOZZ010000444.1 GCA_012274175.1 Betaproteobacteria bacterium | reverse complement strand
GCCCGCAGCAATCCGAGGCTGAATCCGAGCTGGCTGCTCGCGGGCCCCGGGAGGAACTGGCACAGGCCCAGGAGCTCGGCGAAGCGGGCCTCGCTCACCCAGCGTCGCCGCTCGACCAGCTCGCGGCGGAAGTACCCGATATGCGCGATCGGACCCCCGAAGGAGGTAAGCCCCAGGCGCAGGAACGCGGTGAAGACTTCGAGGGCGCGGCGCTCTCGCTCCCCGCTCATCCCGCGGACGATCCGTCCGCGACGGCCGGGTTGCGGCGTCCCCGGGCGCGCCGCACGAGGACCACGGCGAATGCGATGGCGAGCCCGATCGCGCAGGCCGACACGATCGCGGCGAGCAGCGGGAACAGCAGGGCGGTCGCGACCCCGCCCAGCGCGAGCGCGTCCTCGCCGAGGGACAGCGCGGGATTGCCCATTCCACCGGTGGATGCGGTGGAAAGCGGACGGATCGTGGAACGTGCCGCGTGCACCGCCAGCGCCGCCGCGCCGCCGCTCGCGAGGCCCAGCGCGGCGGCGGCCACGGGATCGTGGGCCGGCAGCAGCGATGCGACGAGGAGCGTGCCGGCCACCGGCGCCACGAAAGCGCCGGCCGCGTGCAAGACGTGGTCGAAAAACGGGACCTTGTCGCCCAGGACCTCGAACACCACCGCGCTTGCGAAGACCACGAGCGCCGGGGTGCTCGCCATCCACGCGAACGCAGGCGCCAGCTCGACGTGTCCCATGCGGGCGAGCAGCCCCACGACCAGCAGCGGCAGGAACGCGCGCAGGCCCGCGGTCGCCGCGAGGGCGAAGCCCATGGCGAGCGGGACAACCCACGGCGTGATGTCGGCGAGGTCCATGGCGGCCTTTCGCGGCGGCGCGATCGGATGATTATAGGGCGCTTGACGGGAATCAACGGCCCGCGCCGGGGACGGCGCACGATGATCCTGCCCCATCGGGATTGCCGATGGGCCCGAAGCGAACTCCGCAGGACTCCGAGGTCCCGAACGACCCTCCATCGACGGACCAGGCGATGCGCAATCCCCGGATCTTCCTCTGCTACGCCCCGCGCGCGGGTCTGCGCTGCGCGCTGGCCTACCTCGCCTCGGCGCACGATGCCTACGGCTGGTTCGTGGGACCGGGCGAACGCGGCATGGAAAGCGCCTACTTCGTGATCGAGGACTTCTACACGCCGAAGCAGGCGCGCTACGTCGCGGTGGCGGAGTCCGACCTGCATTCCCGATGGACGCGCGACGAGGCGATGTGCCACGAGCTGGCTGGGCTCCAGGACGCGTTCGTGCACGAGTGGCTCTGCTTCCGCGCCGATCCGCGGGCTCAGGGAGAGTTCGAGGCCTACGCGGGGGACGAGCTGGCCGGCGGCGATGTGATCGTGCGCCACGAGCGGCTCAACCGGTTTTCGAAGCTGCAGCCCAATTGGACGTATTACGCGCCGGAATTCGAGCACGGCGTGCTGGAGCACCTGGCGCGGCGCTGGCCCCTCGACTATCGCGGCCCGGCACGGGAAGCATCCTCACCCTGGCCAGGCGCGGCGCCGCCGGCCGCCGACGCGAGGAAATGAACCACCGTCCGCCGGCCGTGTCGACAGCTTGATGGCCGTCAATTCGCCGTCCCGTGGCGCGCGCACCATCGTCATATGCAACTCACCCTCCAGATCACCATCCCGGGCGTACCCCGCTCCGAGGCCCTCGAGGCGCGCATCCGCGAGGATGCCGCGAAGCTCGAGCAATTCCATCCGCGCATCTCCAGCTGCCGCGTGACGGTGGATGAAACCGAAAAGCACCACCGCCTGGGACGCCAGTTCCGGGTCCACGTCGAGGCGCGCGCGCCGGGACACGTGGACGCCGTCTCGACCCTGCACCACCACGAGGACGTCTACGTCGCCGTGCGCGACGCGTTCGATTCCGTGCGCCGGCAGCTCGAGGAGGCCGTGCGCGAGGCGCGCGGCGACGTGAAGCAGCATCCGGGCCGGTGAGGCCATTGCGGAATTCGAGGAGCGAACCATGAAAACGCGGGACGACTACGTAGCGAAGCTCAAGGTCCAGCTCGACCACTGGAACGAGGACGTGACAAAATGGGAGGAGAAGGCCAAGGTCTCTCACGTGGAAGCGAAGAAGCAATACACGAAGCAGCTGGACACGCTGCGCGCCAAGCGCGAGGAAGCCCTCTACAGCCTGAAGCTCCTCGAGGGCGCGTCCACCACGGCGTGGACCGAGTTCTCGAAGGGCGCCGACGACGCGTGGGAGCGCATGCGCGAAGCCGTTGCCCAGGCACGCACCCATTTCGAAAAGCACTAGCCCACTGAAGGAAAACACCATGACCGATACCCAAGTCGCAAAAGACAAGCTCGTGAACGATTTCAACGCAGTGGTTTCCGATACCGAGCAGCTGCTGAAGTCGGTGGCCTCCGCCGGGGGCGAGAGGACGCAGGCCCTGCGCGCCAACGTCGAGCAGAACCTGAGGCTCGCCAAGGAGCGGCTGAACGAGTTCCAGGATGCCGCGGTCCAGCGCACCCGCGCCGCCGCCAAGGCGACCGACGAGTACGTGCACACCAATCCGTGGCAGTCCATCGCGATCGCCGCCGGCCTGGGCGCCATCATCGGCATCGTGGTCGGCCTGCTCCTCAACCGCCGCTAGCCGCGCCGGCCCGTGGAGCCGCAACCGTCGCCGTCGTCCGGCACGGGCCCGGCCGCGTCGCTGCGTTCCCTCGGCGCGACGCTGCTCGAGCTGGTCGGAACGCGCGCGGAGCTGGCGGTCGTCGAGCTGCGCCAGGAGGGCGAGCGGCGCAAGGAGGAGCTCGTGCTCGGCGTGGTCGCGGGCCTGTTCCTCGCGCTGGGGCTGCAGCTCGCCGCACTCTTTGTCGTGGTGTTCTTCTGGGACACCCATCGCCTCGCGGCCATCGGGGGCGTGACGGTGCTCTACCTGGGCATCGCGGCCATCGCATTCATCCGCCTGCGCGAGAAGGCCCGGGCGAGCCCGCCGGCCTTCGAGGCCACGCTGCGGGAATTCGCCGCCGACCGGGATTTGCTGCGGGGACGCCATGAGTAGCGCGAGCGAGCTCCTCGCCTTGCGCAAGGAAGTGCTCCTCGCGCGTTCGTCGCTCCAGCGCCTGAAGATCGCCCGCGACGCGGGCGCGCTGCGGGAGAGCCTGCGCTGGCCGCGCGCCGCCGCGGCGGTCGTCGCGTCGCCCCAGGGCCGCTCGGTGCTCTTTGGCGCGTTGCTGCTGCTCGCGGGCCGCGGCCGCTTCGCGCGCCTGGTGCGCGGCACGGCCGCCATCGTGGGACTGGGGAGGCTCGCCTGGGTGCTCACGCACCAGGGACACCCGCCGGATCCCGGCGTCGCCGCGAGCGCTCCCGCGCCGGACGCCGTCGAAACGCGCTTTCCCGCCGCCTAACGGACCACCGCCGCGCCGTCTTGCGCGGTGTCGAACGGCGCGCGGTCGAAGCCGCGGCCCGTGCGCGCGGCCGGCGATTGCGTCGCTTCGATGGCCAGGATGCGCCGGATCGTCGCCAGCACGGAATCGGGATTGAGGCTGATGGAATCGATCCCCGCGTGCACCAGGAACTCGGCGTACTCGGGATAGTCCGAAGGCGCCTGCCCGCAGATGCCGATGGGCCGGCCGTTGCGGTGCGCCCCCGCGATCGCCATGCGGATCATCTCCATCACGCCCGGGTCGCGCTCGTCGTAGTCGAACTCCACCAGCGCGGAATCGCGGTCCACGCCCAGCACGAGCTGCGTCAAGTCGTTGGAGCCGATGGAGAAGCCGTCGAACCATCGGGAGAAACCGTCGGCGAGGATCACGTTGTTGGGGATCTCGCACATCACGTAGACCTCCAGGCCGTTCTCGCCGCGCGCGAGGCCCAGCTCGGCCATGCGCGTGACGACCTGCTCGGCCTCGGCTACGCGCCGGCAAAACGGGATCATGAGCTTCACGTTGTCGAGGCCCATCGCCTCGCGCACGCGCTTCATCGCGGCGCACTCCAGGGCGAAACCCTCGGCATACGCCGGGCGCGCACCGCCCCGTCGTCGATGCGCTCCGGGTGCAGGAGCGCCATCGGGTGCGCCTTGATGTGGCCCGCGCGCAAGGTCCCCCGGACGATCCATCACCGGGGCCATGGGGCCTTCGCCGTCGACGGGCGCATCATGAGGCTTGCCTCGCGCATGAAATAGGAGCGCGCCTGTAAGACGGCGTCCGGCAGGACGATGCGGCCGAGTCCTGCAGCGGAATCGAAGTTCGCGCGATGCCGTGGTTCCGGTGGCCAGGGGACAATCGGGCCATGTACCACGGAGAGCGACTGAACGGCTACACCCATCTTGCGGGCACGGTCCTCGCGCTCGGCGGCGCTGGCACGCTGATCTCCATCGCCGCTTCCCGCGGGGACCCCTGGCGGATCGCGAGCTTCACGGTGTACGGCGCGACGCTCCTCGGGGTGTACCTCGCCTCGACCTTCTACCACAGCACCCGCGGGCCCCTGAAGGCGTTCTTCCGCAAGATCGACCACAGCGCGATTTACCTGCTGATCGCGGGCACCTATACGCCATTCGCGTTGGTGAGCCTCGGTGGCCAATGGGGATGGACGCTCTTCGCCGCCGCCTGGAGCCTCGCCATCGTGGGCATCGCCCAGGAGCTGTGCCTCGCCAAAGGGGCGCGCGTCACGTCGCTCGCCCTCTACGTGATCATGGGCTGGATGGGACTCGCCGCCGTGGAGCCGCTGGCGCACGCACTCACCTGGAACGGCTTCGCGCTGGTCCTGGCCGGGGGGCTGGTCTACACCGCCGGGATCGTCTTCTACGTCTTCGACGAGCGCTTCGCCCACTGGCACGGCATCTGGCACCTCTTCGTGATGGCGGGCAGCGGGCTCCATTTCGCCGCCATCTTCAAGTTCGTCGCCTGACGCTTCCGGAGGCGGGACATTTCCGGGATCACTTGGCGGCCGCGCCCTCGCATTCGCCGGTGCCCGGGACGCGAGGCGGCTGCCCGCAATCCGCCCACAGCTCGTCGAGACGCTCGATCAGCCATCCCGCGGTGCTCGCGTCCTTTGCGTCGCCGGAGTAGTGATCGAAATGGATCGCCTCCTCGCGGCCGTCGGAGGTGGTCATGCGCCCCGCGGCCGTTTCCGGCCCTTCTTCTTCGATCCGGAAACTCCGGATGCGCCCGGCGATCGACTTCATGCCCGCCGGCCCCAATTGGGACAGGCGAGGGCTGGCGGAAAGACGGAACTGGAGCAGGAAATAGCCGAGCGTGCGCGATGCATCGCCCCGGCGCAACGCTTCCACGAGGCCGCTCCACGTCTCGGAGGGAGTCTTTCCCAGCACCGGCGGCGGCTCCCAGACCATGACCGTCATCATCGTGCATTGCTGGACCATCGAGGCGCGGTCGCCCGGGGCCGTGCCCTCGACGCGGGCGGAAAGGCTCCGCTCCATGGCGGGCTTGAAATCCGGCATGGCCTCCAGGCGCGCGATCACCTCGCGATTTCGCTCGCGCCAACCTTTGTAGACCGACGCGGACCTGCGCGCGAAGTCGGGAAGGGCGCGCCCGCACACGCCGTACCAGAACATGTTCCACGCGACCTGGCTCTCCTGGCCGCCCAGCTTCAGGTCCTGGAGTTGCGGCGCGGAGGCCGGCTCATCGGGCAGGACGGTCGTCGCAAGCGCCGCAAAGCCTAGAAGCGCGAGAGCGGAAATCCTTCGAATGGGCATTCGGAGCGCATCCCGCACGCCTCACTTCGCCGTGAACGCCTGCAGGTATGCCGCCACCGCCTCCATGTCCTCGTGGGTGAGCAGGTGCGCGACCGTCTTCATCACAACGCCCTGGGGCCTTTCGTCGGTCCTCTGGAACACGAGAAGCTGCTTGACGACGTAGTCCGCGTGCTGGTAGCTGACGCGCGGGAACATTCCGTTGCCCTCGCCTTGCGCGCCATGGCAGGTGGCGCAAGGAGGGATGTCCTTCGAAGGCACGCCGTGCACGAAGATCTCCTTGCCGCGCTGCGCGAGCGCCGGAGCGCCGGGCGCATCGGGCACCGGCTTCTGCGACGAGAAGTATTCCGCCAGGCTCTTGATCTGGCCGTCGGTCAGGTGCCGGCTCAATCCCCACATGTATTCGAATCCCGGGGGGTCGGTACGCGAATGGCTGCGGAAGGCGGTGAGCTGCTCCACGATATAGGTCGGCTGCTGCCCGGCAAGCCTCGGAAAGTTCGGCGATATGGAGTTGCCATCGGCGCCGTGGCAATTGGAACAGACCTGCTGCGCCGTGACATTCGCCGGCACGGCGGGATCGTTCAGGGCGCGCGAGCGCTCCGTGGTGGCGCAGCCGGCGACGATGGCGGCGATCGCGAGGGCGAGGGTCAATGAAGTCGTTTTCATGGGGCTCTCCTAGAACGCGGTCCAGACGTAGACGAACAGCGTGTTGTTGTC
>JAAOZZ010000443.1 GCA_012274175.1 Betaproteobacteria bacterium | reverse complement strand
CTGGGCTCGAACCAGGGACCTGCGGATTAACAGTCCGTCGCTCTACCAACTGAGCTATCGGGGAAAGGAAGCTGATAATTATAGCTTTTTCGCCGATCAGGGTCAAACTTCTCAGCACGCAATCTCAAGCATTCGAGGGTGGCCAAAGGCGCAAAAGCGTCGTAGCTCTCACGTTTTCTTCTCTTCGCACCTAGCCGACTCAACGATACGGTCAATGACACGCTTGGCTCGAAGGCAGGTTGACTCGGGACACATGCGAATCGCAAATCCTTCCAATTTCGGACCGAACCGAGTAATTAACCTCGAGACTACCGATGAAAATGCCTTACACAGCAGGGGGTCGAACTGGCGTCCTGAAAGGGAAGTAATTTCAGAAATCGCGTCATCTATCGCACACGCCGTTCGGTACGGGCGAGAATGAATAAGCTCGTCAAAGGCGTCCGCAAGCGCAATGATTCGCGCTGATTCTGGGATGGCGCTCCCTGCAATTCCGCGAGGATATCCTGATCCGTCCCACCACTCGTGATGATAGAGGGCAACCTCCGCTCCCAGTCGTAAGGTAGAAAGATCCTCGTGGAACCACATTTGCCGTTCGGCCTCCATGCTTCCGATAATGTCGCTGATAATTTGGCAACCCTCGGTGGGGTGGCGCCGCATAATCTCGAGTTCCTTGCCCAGGAGCTTTCCTCGCTTGAGCAACAGAACATCTGGTATCGCCAACTTTCCGATGTCGTGCAGTCTAGAAGCGAGACCAAGCCTTGCTGCGTGATCACGGTCGTGTCCCAGTTCAACTGCGAGTAGAGAGACCAATCGTCCTACTCGAACAGCGTGCTCTCCTGTGGCGTCGTCGCGCTGCTCAGCAAGGCTCGCGAGTGCCTCCAGCTGCTCCCGGAACATTCCTTTTCGGCATACAGGCGTCCGATTGATCATTTGTTCGCGCACGTTGTGTGGAAGTGCCAGTAAATCCGCCTCGGAGGTGTGCCCGCCGGTGCGGAATGCCCGCTGCAACGCCGCAACTTGTGCGACTGCCGATTCGCGCTGGAATCGCGCCAGGTCGAGGATGTATTTCTGCTGGTAATGCTGGGCGTATCGATTGTGCCCAGCGTATGAATTGCAGAGCAGCTCTATTTCAAGAAAATCGCGATATACCGGATCGGTCTCTCGAATCGTTGCTTTGAGTTGTTCCAGGCTCGTAAGCGCCGAATCCGGATTTCCGTTCGCGGCTTCGCAAAGTGCATGCGCCAAATTCGCGCGGATACGGGCCGGAACGCTATCCACCTTATCCGCGAAGGTGGTTGCCATATCCGCTCTTTGGCGAGCCTCGTCGAAACGACCCAGCCGCACAAGTACCTTAGTAAATGTTGTCTCCAGGACCACTCGTTGATGCGCCCAAAACAAGCTCCTCGGTTCTGAGCTGAATTCGAGTGCCGTTCTAATTTCTAGATTTGCAGTGTCCAAATCGTTAAGCAAAAGCGCTGCAACAGCAATGTTGTGATGAGCCCCGGCCCGAATGGGCATCATTTGAGGTTCACTGCCGGAAAGCTCAATTACGTATCGATTCAACGCAATTGATTCGTCCAGCAAGCCCGCATTGAAGCGAGCCTCTGCCAAATTCGCGAGGGTAGCGGCTTTGCCACTGCGGTCACCAATTGAATCTGCAATGTTTAGGGCTTCAACGTATGTCACCACTGCGCCTATGAGATTCCTCATCCTGCTCTGAACCATTCCAACGTTGTTGAGGGCGCGCCTCAAGAGCGAGGATGCATGTGCATAACGTGCAAGGTCTGCGGCTCTTGTGGCAAGCGCGAGCGCTTCTTCCCAGCGCCCCTCCTTCGAATACCATTGCACGAACAAGAGCAGCACCTCGCAGCGAAGTTGAGGCGCTGCAGTGTCGGAACTTGACAATAAATCGCGGGAGTTCGAGTCAAACCATTCCGGCTCACATGAGCCGAGCTGCAATCGCTCACGCGTCGCGGCCTCGAGCTCTAGGAGGGTGTCACGGACCTTATTGGTCCCCACCTCATCGTTGCTAGGAGGGCGATTCGACTCAACTTGCAGTCCAGATGACGCAACGGAGGACATGTCATGTTCTCCTTTAGCAGCGGGGAGATAGATTCAGGGTGTGGATACGCTAGCGGAGAGCGCTGCGTTCTGTTCAATCCTTCGCTCACAGGGATTAGGACTTGAGGTCGATTCCGTGAATGAAGGACGTAGTGTCATGACAACCCCACAATGACACTACTCCGCCTCGCTGCGGCGATTGAACCTCCACAATTCAGTATCCCCCGGCTGTATTTACTGCGCCCTACCTGAATAGGTAGGTTTGGAGGACTGCACCTGCGGCCCATGAGACTTCCGGAACCGATGTAATGCGTTTCACAGCTGGGTAAGAAACCCAATATTCAACGTACAAGAGTGCCGCGAGGGCGGATACACAAGAAGGCGGGTGGCGACGGTGCGGTAGGAAGAACAAATGCCACTACGGTGCAAGAACGACATTCCTTCCCTACGTCAATGCTGAATCAAAATCAGACCTCCGGAATGGCGGACGCATAAGATCATCGCTGCATATCAAGTCGGCTATTACTGCCACCTGAATCGCCATCCAGACTCTTGTGCAACGTATTCCAAATTCTCGTTCGAGCCTGGAGAAATGGGGACCCGTGAGCCGCTTGGCCAAGGAACGAGTCAATGTCGATGTGATCCTGGCGCAGTCTTCCAACTAGTACCATAAAGAAATCTGTTAATTGTGGGTCAAATTGAACGCCCTTCAGCCGGGAAATTTCGTCCAGCGCGGAGTCAATAGGCCACGCGACTTTATAGGGACGCTTGTGAGTTAGCGCGTCGAAGACATCGGCAAGAGCGGTAATTCGTGCAACCAATGGGATCGCCGAGCCCGAAAGCTTCACTGGATACCCGGTTCCGTCCCACCATTCATGATGATGCCGAGCAATTTCCTCGGCCATTTGCATGTGAGGAATGTTGCTCTTGGAAAGCAACTCGGCGCCAACTGTGGCGTGAGTGCACATTATCTGGCGCTCGGCATCATTTAGTTTGTCGGGCTTCAAGAGAATCGCATCTGGTACACCGATCTTGCCAATATCGTGAAGGCGCGCTGCCAGTTCGACCATATAGCAGGTATCTTCATCGCAGCCATATTCGTGTGCAAGAAGAGCAGCGAGCTTGCCTACTCGGTAAGAGTGCTCACCGGTTGAGTCGTCGCGCAATTCCGCGGTCACCGCGAGTCGCTCGAGCATCTCAATTCGAGATCTAAACAATTCCTGTTGAGCCACCTTCCCTTGCAGCGCCGCTTCTTGCCGCTGAAGCCGTATGGAAATAGGTACTTCTCCGCTCAGCTCTTCGCCAAGCTGCTCAAGGTGAAGCTTCACGTGCTTCAATGCGTTTTCTTGCTGCGTCTGGCGCAATGACTCCATCATTTCGCGCAAATACAAGAGAGCTCGTTCGGGCTGCCCCACAATTTCGTAGGCCTTCACAAGCGCGACAAGTGTGTCTCGCAGCATTGACCGGAGAAGGCGGGCGCGCTCTAAGGTACTTGTAAGCCTAGAAATTCCGACATCAGCTCTGCCTGCATGCACTTCGTAAAGGCCTTCGGCGATCGACGCAGCGATATCAGCACGAGCTGATTTCGATTTCGCGGCATACCTCCGCGCAATTGCGCATCGCTCGCCTGCCCTTTCGATGCTATTCACCTCTAGCAGCAGCCGCGTGTAGTAATTTTCCTTAAGTACCCTCGATACCAGCTCTGCTGACGAGTGGGGCTCAGCGCTTTCATTTACGCAGATCTCTGCTGCCTTCAGGCCGCGCGAAAAGTCCTCAAGGTGTAAGCAGCAGAGCGCGATATTCGAAAATGCAACGCCGCGAAACCGAAGAAAGGCAGGATTCTTTCCTGCGACGCTAATTACGTGCTCCATGCACGCAATTGCATCGTGATACTGCGCGGCATAGAGAAGTGCGACTCCGAGGTTCACCCACACTGCACATTCGGCCTCGGTATCGCGAAGTGCGCGCGCTAGGGACAGTGCCTCGTCATAACATTCGATTGCGCGAGAAACGTTGCCCGTATCCGCGAACGCCATGCCGAGCAAGGTGATTGCCTTACGCAAAAGCGGCTTGTGATCCGCCTTCCGAGCCAGCTCGACCGCATCGTTCGCGGGCTCCAAAGAACTAAATGACTGGCCGCACAGATAGAAAAAATGGGATGCATCGCATAGACAATTGATTCGCAAATCCGCGTTTGATGTGTCGGGCAGCCGCTTCAACTCCTGTACGACAGACGTCATGAATTCGCCCGAGGCACCCAAACCCGCCTGGTAGCGCGCATTTACCTCCATAGCTAGGCGCGCAAGGATCCTCTTCGCGTCATCCTGTGAGGGACCGCGAATCGCCTCAGTAAGGGCCTTCAGATCGTCAAGCGCAGTTGTCGTCACAGAAAACGTTGTCTAGCAACGGGTTAAGGAATAAGCTGCGAAAAAAATGTGAACTAGCTCACATTGTTCACCGCGCCGCCGAGTAACAGGGGCCCCGGATGTTGCGTTTTTACAACAATCCTGGGTCTTTTTTTATGCAAAAACCGTTAGTTGGACGTTCTTTTTAACACCGATTTTAGCTTTTGGCGATCCACCTGACTTTTATTACTTCAAATCAAGGAAATAGTAGTCTTTTTTTTACCAAAGGAGGCTTTACTGCAATGGACGGAAATCGAGAAGAGTCGTGCTTGGTTGACGGGGAAATTTCGGACGATGTCGAAATGCGCCTTCACGCCCTGAATGACCTTCAGCTGGCACTCGTTGGTGGCGGAATCGGCGATACGATCATTTAATGCAACAACCTAACTAAAGGGAGATATGAGATGGATTACGCGCAGAAGGAAGTCACGACCAACGAAGAATTATCCGAATCGCCTCAACTGAACACGCGTGAACTAGACAAACTTCAGCTCGCGTTAGTTGGCGGTGGAATCGGAAATACCATCATCTAATCTCGAATCTCAAGGAGCTTTGAAATGGATTACGCCCACGGCGAAGTTGTAATGGTCAGTGAAAGCACGAAAGCCGAATCCCCTGAGGGGCATTTCCACGATCTGTACGAGCTTCAGCTCGCGCTAGTTGGCGGCGGAATCGGAAATACCATCATCTAATTTCTAATTCGGAAAATCCATAGGAGAATTGCAATGGACTTCGCACAAACTGAGATGACCGTAGTTGAAAACAACGCCGTGGAAACTGCCAAAGTCGACCCACGTGACTTGGCCGAGCTTCAGCTCGCGCTTGTAGGCGGCGGAATCGGCGACACAATCATCTAGTTCGGAAGTGTTGCGTTGAATTGAGCAGGCAAATCCAAGCGTTTGATGGACGCTGCCGCAGTCTCCGGCCGATGGCTAACGATGACAAGCGAAAGCGATCGTTCTTCGCGCAAGGATGTGCTTATCCGCCTCTCCAACGCCACATCGAGCTGATCGAATGCCTCGTCCAGGAACAGGACCTGGGGTTTGCGGTATAGGGCCCGCGCGAGCAGCACCCGCTGCTTCTGCCCGCCCGAGAGCGCCATGCCCAGGCTTCCGACGATGGTGTTGTACTGCATCGGCATGGCCATGATCTCCTCGTCGATCATGGCGGAGCGGGCGCATTCGCGCACGCGCTGGGGGTCGTGCTCCGTGTCGAAGAAGCTGATGTTGTCCTCGATCGTGCCGACGAAGAGCTGATCGTCCTGCATCACCGCTCCGATGCGGGAGCGGTACTGGGCCGCCTCCCAATCGGCGAGGTCGCGGCCGTTCACGCGCACCTGTCCCTCGGTGGGCGGGAGCAGTCCCAGCAGCACCTTGATGAGGGTCGTCTTGCCGCACCCCGAGGGCCCCACAACGGCCACGGATTCGCCGGGCGCGACCACGAGATTCACGCCCCGGAAGGCGAACCCCTCGGGCCCGTAGGCGTACCCCAGGTCCTTTGCCTCGATCGTGAGCGTCTGGCCCGCCGCCTCCATGGGCAGCAGCGGCTTCGAGTGCTCCGGCTCCGAGAGCGCGATGTCCGCGATCCGCTCGGCGTGCAGGTCGAGCATGCGGAAATCGTTCCACTTGTCGATGAGCGCGATGATCCGCGTGAGGAAGATGAGCTGGAACCCGATGAAGGCGTAGAGCATGCCGACGGTGAAGCGCCCGTCGAGCACCGCGATCGCCCCCAGCCAGATCACCGCCACGTTCTCCACCCCGAAGATGAGCGAGTTGGCCGCGCGCTGCAGGATCCCCACGTTCTGCACGCGCACGCCCGCGTTGGTCTGGTCCACCACCAGGTTCTGGTAGGCGCTGCGGCGCTCGGACTCCCGCAGGTTCAGCTTGATCGCCATCATCCCGCGCAGCGTCTCGATGAAGTGCGTGCCGCTCCGGGCCTCGTGGGCGAGCTGCTCGTCGGTGGCATGGCGCTGCGGGTAGTAGAACACCCAGCGCAGCACCCCGTAGACCACGGCCGCCACCGCCACCACCAGGGTGAGGGTCACGCTGTAGTAGGTCATCACGGCGAGGGTCAGCACCACCATCACGCCGTCCACCATCGTCTCGACGAACGTGGTGGAAAGCGTGCGCTGGATTGCGTCAACGCTCCGGAACTTCGAGACGATGTCTCCGATGTTGCGCTTCTCGAACCACGCGAGTGGCAGGCGCAGCATGTGGTTGAAGAGGGTGGTGAGGAGCTTCAGGTTGATGTTCGTGCTGAGGTAGACACCCACCCATGCGCGCACGGCAAACACCGTGGCCTGGATGAGGACAAGCGTTCCGAAGGCGATGCCCAGCACCGTGAGCAGGTCGCGGTCGCGGCCCACCAGCACCCGGTCCACGGTGAGCTGCAGGAAGAAGGGCATCGCGATCGCGAACACCTCGAGCGCGAAGGAGAGCAGCAGGATCTGCGCGATGGTGCCCTTCAACCCCGAGGCGACTCCCAGGAGCTGCCACGAATGGATCTTCTCCCGCTCGTCCTTCTTCTGGAAAGCGGAGGTGGGCGTGAACTCCATCGCTACGCCCGTGAAATGTCGCGAGGCCTCGTCCAGCGTCATCACGCGCTTGCCCCGGGCGGGGTCGTGCACCGTGATCTTCCGGCCCGCCACCTGCGCGAGCACCACGAAATGGTTCATGTCCCAGTGCAGCACCGCTGGCAGCCGCAGCTTGCCCAGGGATTCGAGGGGCACCTGCACGCCCCGCGCCGTCATGCCCATGGTCTCGGCGATCTGCGCCACGTGCTTGAGGGTGATGCCCTTCAAGGAAGGCGAGAGCCGCAGGCGCATCGAGGAGAGGTCGGTGCGATGCCCGTGGAAGGACGCCACCATGGCGAGGCAAGCGATGCCGCATTCCGGCGCCTCGCTCTGGAGGATCACCGGCACGCGCGGGGAGAGGATCTCGGAGAAAAACCCCATCAGAAACGCCCCTTGAGCTGCATCACCGGCTCAAACATCCATTCGAGGAGCGTGCGCTTCTCCAGCAGCAGGTCGGCGTTCACGAGCATCCCGGGTCGCAGGGAGAACTCCTGGCCGAACGCCGATACCGCTTGCTTGTCGAGCTTCACGTCCACGCGGTAGACGGGCTCCTTCGCCGAGAGCGGCCCGATGCGATCGCCGGGCGACCAGACGCTGCGGCCGATGTCGGTGACCACGCCGTGATACTGGCCGAAGCGTTCGTAGGGAAAGGCCTCGTAACGCAGCATCACTTCCTGGCCGGGCTTCACGAAGCCGATCGCGCGCGTGGGCACGACCAGCTCCACGTGCAGGCCGCTTCCCCGGGGAAGGACCGTGGCGAGCGAGGTGTCCGCGGCGACCGACTGCCCCTGGTTCACCGCGATGTTGGTGACGACACCCGTCATCGGCGCGCGGATCACCGTCTCCCGTGTGGCCTCCACCTGGGCGAGTCCCTGCTGCAGCTCGCTGATCTGGCGCGCCGCCTGTTCCACCTGCGTGCGCGAGCGCAGCAGGATCGAGGGCTCGTCCAGCTTCGCGGCCTCGAGGTCGCGCTCCACCTGCGAGCGCTGGCGGCGCAGGGCCTGCAGCTTGATCTCCTGGTCGGTGACCTCGTCGCCCTTTTGCTTCACCAGCGCTTCCGACACGAACTGCTTCTCGCCGGCGAGCCCCTTGTAGCGTTCCACCTGGTCGCGCGCGCTCTTGATGCGCACCTCCTGCAGCTTCATCTCGCGGTCGATCTGGGTGAGCTCGTTCTGCAGGTCGTGCTGGCGGCGGCGCACCTGTTCCACCTGCTGGTCTCCCAGCTCGCGCCACTGGGACTGCTCCTTCTCCAGGATGCCGCGCCGGGTCTGCATCTCCGCGGCCACCGCCTCGCTCGTGGTGGCCCCCGAGCCGGTGCTGCGGTCGAGGGAGATCGTGGCCATGGCGGCGCCGGCCTTCACCTCTTCGCCTTCCTTGATGAGGAGCGCCGTCACGCGGCCCGAGTCGGGGATGAGCACGCGCGCGGCGCCGGTATCGAGTGCGAGGTAGCCTTCCACCCGCTCGCGGCGCTGGTACTGTCCCCACAGGGCGACGGCGATGAGGAGCAGGGCGGTGCCCGCGGCGAGGAGCGTGAAGACCCAGGCCGGGACGGGACGGGCGATGGTGGCCTCGCCGAGAAACTTCTCGCGCTGGGCGTCGATCGCCTCTTGTCGGAATAGTTGGCGGGGCATGGCGTCGCCGCCGATTGTAAATCAGCCGCGCGCCGGGAACATACCTGCGCCGGCGAATGTTCTCCATCGGGGGCTTTCCGAATGCTTGCCGTCGGCCCCGGTCCGCTTGACGGCCACGGCGGGCGGAACTAACCTGTGTTAACGTTTCTGAACGGCGTTCACATCCATGAACAGCGCTCCCGGGATCAAGTCGGCGGTCCGCGTGCTGGAGATGCTCGAGATGCTTTCCACCCACCCGGGGCGGTTCGGCGTCTCGGACCTGGCGCGGCGCCTGGTCATCCCGAAGAGCAGCACCCACATGCTCCTCGAGACCCTCCAGTCCCGCGGCTACGTGGTCCGGGACGCCAATCACATGTTCGGGCTGCATGCCTCCCTGGCGGACGGACGATGGGTGGGAGGACCGCGGGCGGTGCTCGCGCGCGTCGCCGGGCCCGCCGCCGAACGTGTCGCGCGGGCCACCCGCGAGTCATGCTTTGTAGGCATGCGTCGCGACGACGAGTGCGTGGAGTACGTCGTGAAGGCCATCGGGGCGCACGACCTGCGCTCCGACGCACCGCTCGCCACCGCGCGGCCGCTGCATGCGACCGCCACCGGACTCGCGCTGCTGGCATTCGGGGCGCCCGAGGGCGTCGAGCGACTGCTCTCCGGGGCGCGCCTGGAACGCTTCACCCGGTACACGTTGTGCGATGGACGCGCGATAAAGCGCGAGCTCGCGGCCATTCGAAAGCGCGGCTACTCGTTGAACCGGCACATGTACGCGATAGGAGAATCGGGCATCGCGGTACCGATCGTCGAGGACGGCGGCGCCGCGATCGCCGCCATCGGTTCCTCGTTTCCCGATTCGAGATACCCGCAATGCGTCGAGCGCACGCTGGCCGAGCTCCGGCGCGAGGCGCGCCGCCTCAGTCGCGAGATCGGGGGGGGGCGGTGAAGCAATCCGGCGCCGAGGGACCGGCGGCACAGCTCCCCATGGCGGAATGCGCGGCGCGTGTTCTCGTGGTGGACAACCACCCCGTGAACCGGCTCGTCGTGCAGGAGCAGGTGGCCGCGCTGGGCTATTCGGCCGAGACGGCGGCGGACGGCACGGAGGCCCTGCGCAAATGGCGCTCCGAGCCGTTCGATCTCGTCCTCACCGACTGCAACCTGCCCGGCATGGACGGCTACGCGCTCGCCCGGGAGATCCGGGGCGCCGAATCGCGCGAGGGCCGGACGCGCACGCCGATGATCGCCTGCACCGCCAACGCGATGAGCGGCGAATCGGAGAAGTGCTTCGCCGCGGGCATGGACGACTGCCTCGCCAAGCCCGTGGAGCTCGCGCGCCTCGCGGACAAGCTGCGGCTGTGGCTCGCCGATCCCCGCGACATGCCCGTGATGAACGAGACCGCGCTCGCCGAGATCGCCGTCGGCGCGGCAATGCGGCGCGAGGTCCTCGTGGATTTCCGGCGCTACAACGATGCCGACGCCCTGGCCCTCGAGGTCGCGGTCGAGGCCGGCGACCTTCCCAAGGTGGTCCAGGCCGCCCATCGCATCAAGGGCGCCACCCGCACGGTGGGCGCGGAGGCCCTGGCGGCGGTGGTCGACCGCATCGAGCGCGCGAGTCGCGCGGGCGACTGGAACGCGACCACTTTGCAGATGGACGCGTTCCGCAGGGAGCTCGGCCGATTGAACGCCCACATCGATTCCCTCGAGACCGCTTCCCTTACCCCGCATCACGCCGGAGAGCCACGATGAGCGCCACCCCCGAGCCGATCGACATCGCGAACCTGCGCTTCCTGGTGGTGGAAGACCATGGCTTCCAGCGCTGGGCGCTGGGACACGTCCTCGAGGAGATGGGTGCCCGCCAGGTGCTCTTCGCGCAGGACGGGGAATCCGCGCTGGAGATCCTGCGTGCCCCGGGCGGGGTAGTGGACATCATCATCAGCGACCTGGACATGCCCGCGATGGACGGCATGGAATTCATCCGCCACGTGGCCGAGGCCGGCACGCCCGCATCCCTCGTGCTCGCGAGCGGGCTCGACAAGTCCCTGGTCGCGAGCGTCGAGATGATGGCCCGCGCCTACGGGGTCACCTTGCTGGGCGCGTTGAGCAAGCCGGTGACGGCGGAAAAGCTCTCCGAGGTGCTGGGCCGACACCGCCCCGTCTCGCTCAAGCCCCCGCCCGCGGCGGACACGGTGTTCACCTCCGAGCAGATCTCCGAGGCGATCCAACGGGGGGAATTCACCGCCTACTACCAGCCCAAGGTCGACCTCGCCACGGGGGTGCTGCGCGGGGCCGAGGCGGTGGCCCGCTGGCAGCATCCGACTAAGGGGATGATTCCTCCTCACGCATTCGTGCGCACGCTCGAGGCGAGCTACCAGATCCACGAGCTCACCATGTCGATCCTGCGGACCGCGAGCGCCGCGTGCCGCCACTGGAGGCGGGCGGGCATCGACGCCACCGTCTCCGTGAACGTCTCCCTGGTGTCGCTCTCGGACGTCTCGCTCGCCGAGCGGCTCACCGAGGTCGTCGAAAGCGAGGGCATCACGCCCCACGAAGTGATCGTGGAAGTGACGGAAACCGCCGCCGCCTCCCACCTGGGCAAGGTGCTGGAGAACCTCTCGCGCCTGCGCATGAAGGGCTTCGGCCTCGCCATCGACGACTACGGCACCGGCTACGCCTCGATGCAGCAGCTCACCCGCATTCCCTTCACCGAGCTCAAGATCGACCAGTCGTTCGTGCGCAACGCCCCGACCCAGCGCTCGAGCCGGGCGGTGCTCGAATCGAGCCTGGAGATCGCGAGCAAGCTTCGCATCGCCTCGGTTGCCGAAGGCGTGGAGACCAAGGAGCAGGTGGTGATGCTGCGCGAGCTGGGCTGCCAGATGGCCCAGGGATTCTTCATCGCCAAGCCGATGCCCGCCGCCGATTTCGTCCGCTGGGCGCAGGATCACGCCCGCGCCTGAGGGCGCCGCTTCAGAAATCCATGCGCAGCTGCACGTAGGCCGATCGCGGTATCGAGGCGGGCAAACCGTGCTCGTCGAATTCCACGTGGTCGCGGTGGAATATGTTGCTGGCGATGAGCGAGAGCTCCAGGCCGCGGTTCACGCGCCAGGCCAACCGCACGTCGGTCGCGTTGTACGCCGGGACGGTGGCGAGGTAGGAAAGAGAGCTCACGTAGCGCCAGTCGACGTCGAGGTCCAGGGCGTCGTTGAAGCGATACAACGAGCGCAGCTTTACGGTGTGGCGCGGATCGTTGCCCAGGCCCGCCGGCCCCGAGAGGCTGCCGCTGCCGTCCTTGTCGCGCAGGTCCTGCCGCAGCTCGAGCAGGCCGGCCATGAGCCGCCAGCGCTCGGTCGCCTGCAGGAGCGCCCATGCCTCGATGCCGCTCGCTTCGCCCTCGACCGCGTTGGAAATGAGGAACGCCAACCCGGGGCCCGGGGCGAGCCGGCCCCCGCGCAGGTCGTCGTAGCGGTTGTAGAAGGCCGTGGCCGAGAAGGTGAGGAATGCGTTGGGCTGCGCGCGATAGCCGACCTCGTAGACATCGCCCGTCTCCGAATCGAAGTTGGGCCCGCCCTGGATCAGGAACGGCGGGTTGCCGGGAATGAAGAAATCCCGGTCCACGCGTCCCGGCGTGCGCGCCACGCGCGAGGCCGCGAGCCACACGATGTCCTGCTCGCGCGGCTTCCACGCGAGGCGCAGGTCGGGCATGAACACGGGCTTCACGTACACGTCGGTCTGCCACTTGGCCCCCGCCGTGAGCGTGAGGCTGGGCGCGAGCTCGATCACGTCCTGCGCCACGGCGCTCGCCCAGTGCAGGTGCCGATCCTCGGGAATGAAGCGCAATGGCAGCGTGGGCGTGGTGTCGTCCAGCGCATAGCGGTAGCCCAGGCCGAACGAGATCCGGTGCGCGCCCATCGCGGGCAGGTTGCTGCGCACTTGCGCGTCGTAGGTATCCACCCGGTCCTTGAACCCCGTGGGATCGTCGCGCGTCGTGTGGTCGAAGTAAGCCTGGGCCACGAGGTGCGAGCCGCCGGCGAGCTGCGTGGTCCACCTCCCCAGCAGGTTCGCGCCGTTGAGCTTCGCCTTCGGGGCGCCGTTGCCCTCGCGGGTCGCGTTGTACGCGTCCCCCTGGATCGTGGCGCCACCCTCGGCGGGCCCGAAATCGGCGCGAAAGCCCATCTGGTCCTTCACCGTGTCGTCCGCGAGGTGGGAAACCGCCGGACGCAGCCCGTCGCGCTCGAGGTGCATGCCGTACACGCGATAGGCGCCCGTCGCGCCGAGGCTGCCGCCGAAGCGTGCCGAGACGTCGCGCGCGATGTCGCTGCCGCCCAGCACCACGCGGGCGCCCTGGGTGTCCCGTGCGGGCCGGCTGATGATGTTGATCACCCCCGCGAAGGCGTTGGCGCCATACAGGGCCGCGCCCGGCCCCGAGATCACCTCGATGCGCTCCACGTCGTCGAGCATCACGTCCTGGGCGTCCCACAGCACGCCCGAGAGCACGGTCGTGTAGAG
>JAAOZZ010000068.1 GCA_012274175.1 Betaproteobacteria bacterium | reverse complement strand
GGGAGGCCTGCTGGATGTAATCGGGATGGTTGGGGCCCAGGCGCGTCGAGAGCTCCTGCAGCTTCGCTTCACCCCTCAGCAGCTCGGACTTGAGGGACTGCACGAGCGGGTTGGCGAGCACTTCCGGCAGGCTGTCGATGGGCGTCTTCGAGCGCGCCTGGGCGAGTCGGGAGCCGGAATCGTAGGTGGCGTTCGTCGCCTGCAGCGCCTGGGTGGAAAGCTCGGCGAGGCGCGCATTCTCCACGTCGGCGCGCTCGTCGGTGGCGATGATGCCGTGCTGCTTCTGGAACGCGGCGAGCGTGCCTTGCGCCTCTTCGTAACTCTTGCGCAGGCCCTTGAGCTGCTCGTCGAACCACGCCGCGGCCTGGCGCGTGGGCTCCACCCTGAGGCGCAGCGTGACTTCCATGTATGCGGTGGCGAACGCGTTGGCCACCTTCGCGGCCGTCTTCGGGTCGTGGGCGGAATAGGTGAGCTGCACTACGCTCGACTGGGAGCTTTCCACCTTGAGGTTCGGCAGCAACCCGGCGGCGATCCAGTCCTCGATGTCGCCGCGGCTGCCGGAACGGGCGAAAGCCTCCCGGGCCCCCGGGCTGTCGGCGAGCTTCAGGTCCTCGGCCACCCTGCGGGCCACGCGCTCGCTCTGGATCACGTCCATCTGCGTCTGCATGTAGCCCACCTGCGCGCGCACCGGTGCGGAGGCGGCGCTCAAGGACTGCTCGTCGCGGTTGTCCACCAGGAGCGAGACCGTGGACTCGTAGGTCCTGGGCAGCACGAAGCTCACGACGACCGCGGCCGCCACGGTGGCGACAAGCAGCGACAGGAAGACCCAGAGGCGGCCGCGCAGCGCGTAGAGGAATTGCTGGATGTTCATGGGCGTCCCGGCTTCAGAAGAGGCTTTCGTGCACGTAGACCACGTCGTCGGTCTGCACCGGGTCGGTGAGGCGGGCATCGATGCGCGCGACCTTCCCGTCCTGCTCCCGGCGCTGGATCTTGATGCCGCGCTCGGTCCCGCGCGGCGTGACGCCTCCGCCCAGCGCCAGCACCTGCATCACCGTCATGTGGGGTTCGAGGCGATAGGCGCCGGCCCGCTGCACCTCGCCGTAGATGTAGACCATGGGCGCCTTCTCGACGAATACGGTGTCGCCGGCATGCAGCTGCACATTCTGGGATACGTCGCCGTTTCGGAACATCGCCGCGAGGTCGATGTCCTTCTTCGTCGTCCGGCCGTCCTGGGTGGAGATGATGGTCACGCGGTCCGAGCCGGGCGCGGCGATGCCGCCGGCCACCGCGAGGAAATCCGTGAGCTTCACGTTCTGGGAATCGAGGGGGTAGCGCCCCGGCTTGTTCACGTTGCCGAGCACCGAGACCTGGCGGCTGTTCACCTGGTAGAGCGAGACGCTCACCTCGGGATTCACCACGAAGCGCCCGTCCTGCAGCTGCTTCGCGATGCGCGCCCCGGCCTGGGCGGGCGTCATGCCGACCACCGGCACCTCGCCGATCAGCGGGAAGAGGATCGTGCCGCGCTCCGAGACCTTGGCCTCGGTGGTGAGGTCCGGGTTGCGGAAGACGGTGATGCGCACCATGTCGCCCATGCCCAGGGCCTCGAGTGCCAGGTTCGGTGACGGGACGCCCGGCAGCGCGGCGGGGACCGGCAGCGCCGCGGCGGGAGCCTCGCCCGTGGGCGATGCGGCGGCCACCTGCTGCGCGCGGCCGGGGCCGGCGAAGGCGAGCGCGAGGACGACGAGCGCGGCGGCGGCGACCCGCGTGGACACGCGCTCGGGATGGAACCTTGGGGAAGTGTTCATGGCGGCGTTCGGCTTTCCGGTGGCATGGAGGGGTGTTCGATCGCGAAGGCGGTGGGCGCCGCGGCGATGCGAGGCGAAGCGAACGAGCACGGCATCGCGGAGCCTACGAGCGCGTCGCGCTGCGCCGCACGATGAAGCCCACGATGCCGAGACCGGCCAGCATCATGAGCCAGCGCGACGGCTCGGGTACGGGCGTGACCGCCACGTAGCGGTTCGGCGGACGCCCGATGCCCGAGGGATTCTCGAGCGCCGGGGCGCCGTGGATGGCTCCGAAGAAAAGCGATCCGTGGTCGCCGCGGCTCATGGGATTCACGGTCGCGGGCTGGGACCAGGCGAGGGTGGCGGCGAGCAGGGATGCGGCAAGCGCGGCGGAGCGGTAATGGCGTCTCATGGGGTTGTCTCCTGTGATGGGACAACCTTATGGCTTGCGCGTGACAACCGCAGCCCCCGAGCCCCTTGGGGGAATGGTCCGAAGGAACCAGTAGGCGCGAGCCGATGGGGCCCTAGAACCCGATGCGCGCCGAGATGGTGGCGATGTCGTCCTTGTAATCCGCGAGGGGAAGCGTGGAGGTACGCATCTCGTGGCTCAAGCCGCACTGGATGAGGATGCGCCGGGCGGGGCGGTAGAGCAGGCTCACGCCGAAGGTGCGCACGCGGTGCGTCCAGCTCAGGCCCGTCAACAGGTCGCCGCGGTAGTCCCAGACGTTGTACTCCGCGTCGCCCTCGATGGAGACCTTGTCCGAGAGCGCCCAGCGCGGCCGCACCGAGACGCCCTTCACCAGCACGAAGCTCGACGACTGCACGTCCTGCACCGGGCCCACGTCGCGCTGCGCGGCGGTGACGACCGTGAGCTTTCCCGTGGGCGTCCACGTGTGGGAGAAGTGGAAGGTGGGGCCGCTGAAGTCGCGCTGCGAGCCCTGGTCGTAATCGCGCCGCAGCCAGTCCACGCGGGCGTCGAGGGTCGAGTGTCCCGTGGCCGTCCAGTGGCCCATCACGCCGATGCTGTGCTGGCGGTACTCGTTGTCGATCGGCCCCCCGAACGCGAGCTCGTCGTGGGGCGAGCGGCCGCGCTCGACCCGTGCCTCGACGCCGATCCGGTCGTCCTTGGGCGTCACGTAGCTCACGCCCGCCACGCCCGTCGCGGTCTCGATGTCGTTCACTTGCTGGCCCGGATCGCCGTGGTTCTGCCGCACCGCCGCGGCTCCGCCGTGGATGCGCCATCGGGCGACCGGGAACCACACCGCGTTGGCGAAGGCCTGCCGGGTGCGCAGCACGTCGGGCACGGTGCCCTGGATGTTGGCGAAGTTGGCGAGGCTCGTGGTGTCCGTGTAGCCCAGGTCGCCGGTGAGCTCGGGCGTCACCGACCAGAGCCACGCGGCGCGCGCAACGTGGCCGTCGAAATCCAGGGTGCTGAAGCGGTGATAGCGGTTCGCGTACCAGGTGTAGCCCGCCTGGAAGCGCTGCAGGCTCCAGGGCACGTCGAGGGTCGCGCCGACCGAGGTCGAGCTGATGACGTCGGAGCGCTCGCCCGAGCCGATGGCCTGGTTGGGATCGAGCTTCGGGGAGATCCGGAAGATGTTGCTGTCGTAGGTAGCGTTTTCGCCCGCGAAGACCTCGACGCGATCGTTGAGGAGCGCGGCCGCGGGCAGGGGGGAGCACAGCAAGCCGGCGAGCGGCAGCGCGGCGAGCGCGAGCGAGCGCCGCGCGCTACCAGAGCCGCCATTGTCCCGTCGCGAGGATCCAGAGTCCGAGTATTCCATTGGTCGTTGCATGCGACAGGATGGATGCCTTCAGGTTCCCGGTGCGCGCATAGATCGCGCCGTACGCCACACCCGCCACGAGGCCGGCGAGCCAGAGGGAATGTTCGCTCGCGAAGAGCACCGCGGTCAACACGAGGGCGCGAAAGCTGGCGCGCCGCGGGTCGCGCGCCAGGAAATCCCGACCGTCGAGCCAGCGCATCGCGAAGGAGCGCCAGAAGAGCTCCTCCATCACGGGGACGACGAGCGCGAGCCCGGCGAGGCGCAGCGCCGCTAGGACGGGGTCGACCGCACCCTTTGCATCGAGGGGCACGAAGCCCGGAGACTCGCCGCCCACGACCGCCCATCCCTGGTCGAGTCCGATCCACGCCGCGAATACCGCGCCTCCCACGGCCACGGACGCAAGCCATTCCCGGGGAGAAAGCGGGGCAGCGCGCCAGATTTCCCGGTACTCGCGCCCGTACCAGCAGAGCAGCGCTCCCGCGGCGAGATCCCGCGCGATCGCGATCCATCGCGGATCGGCCACGCCTTCGCGTACGAGCCACGGTTGCAGCGCAAGCAGTGTCACGAACAGCGCGAAGGGGGCCACCCGCGCCCGGGCCGCGCGCCATTCGGGGATGGATTCGCCGGCGGCTTCCACGGCGCAGGCCGTGCGCCCGGCGCCTCAGGGATTCACGAGCCGAAGCGCGAGTGCCCTGCCCACCGCCTGGGTGCGGTTCAGCACGTTCAGCTTGCGCAGCGTCTTCTGCACGTGGTTCTTCACCGTGAGCGGGCTGATCTCGAGGATCATGCCGATCTCGATGTTGCTCTTGCCGTGGTAGATCCATTGCAGGATCTGCTGCTCCCGCGGCGTGAGCAGCCCCGTCTTGGCGGGCTTCACGCCCGAGCGCTCGAGGGGCCAGGCGACCTGGCTTCGCACCCACGCCCCGTGCAGGTAGGGAACGGCCAGGTCGGCGAGATAGGCCTGCTTCGCACCCAGCGTGCCCGGGTGCGCGGCGAAGACGAAGAGGCTCGCCATGTTGCCCGAAGCGTCGTAGGTGCCATGGACGATCACCTGGCTCACGGCGAGGCGTGCGAGCTCCCGCGCGAGCGCTCCGCCCGCCAGGGGGCCGCGGTCGGTCTCGCACAGCACGGCCTGGCAACGGTTGTCCTCCCACAGCTTGATGAGGTGGGGCACGAGCGAGACATCCTGCTGGAAGAGCTCGTTCAGGCGCGCGCAATCCACCGGGGTGGTGGAGAAGCTGTCCACCCGGAGTGGCGCCTGGCGGCCGTCCTGCATGCCGCACACGAGCACTTCGTGGGGGATCAAGCTCTGCAGCGCGCCTTGCACCCAGCTGAAGAGCTGGGCGCGCGCGTGCACCCGTAGCGCGAGGTCGACGTTGAGCAGCAGCGCCTCGCGCTCGCTCTCGTTCAGCCGCGCTGGCGGGGCTTCGTGGTGCGCCGCATCGTGCACGTCCTGCACGTCGTGTTCAGGACCGCGGGCAAACGCGCCGCGGGGCGGGAGAGGGTCGGGCTGTCGGGGTACGAGTCGCATGGTTTCGCAGTATGGGAAGCGAATGTGAAATGGTCGTGAAGTGGCCACGGAAGATTTTGTAGGACGGCTCCGATAGTCCTGTGGAACCAAGGCCGCGGCGACGGTGGGTACGCAATGGAAAAGTATGTTGGGTCTCGCCGGGCCCCATCGCCCCATCCCCACGGAGACCCTTTCGCCTTGATCGCCGCGCAGGATACCCAGCAGCGCCTCACCCCGGGCCCGCTCGCGCCGGCCGTGCTCGCGCGCATGCTGATGGAACCGGTGGTGACCGTCGGGTCCCTCGCCGCCTCGGCCGCGTACTTCCACGCGGCCTTCGCGGGGCCGTACCTCATCCTCGCGCTGCTCGTCTTCTCGCTCACATTCCCGGGACGCGCGCCCCGCGGCACGAGCCCCGGGGCCATCGCGAGCGAAGTCGTCGCCGGGTGGATCCTCGTCGTGGGGCTGCTCCTCATGCTGGGATGGGCGACCCGCACCATCGGTTCCTTCGATCCGCGCGTGATCGTGGCGTGGGCGGCGATGACGCCGCCGGCGCTTTTCACGGCCCACCTGCTCTTGCCCGCGCTGCTGCCGAGGCTGCTCGCCACCGAGGGCATCCAGCGGGTCGCGGTGATCGCGGGCGCGGGCGGCCTCGGGCGCAAGCTCGCCGAGCGCATCGCCGCCGCGCCTTTCCTGGGCATCCGGGTCGCGGGCTACTTCGACGATCGCGCCTGCGATCGCCTGGACGGCCTCGCGAGCCGGGAGCTGCTGGGCAGCGTCGACCAGCTCGCCGAATACGCGAAGCGGCACCGGGTGGACATGATCTACGTGACGCTGCCCATGGCCTCGCAGCCGCGCATCATGAAGCTCCTGGACGAGCTGCACGACACGACGGCGTCGGTCTACGTCACGCCCGACATCTTCATGTTCGACCTGATCCAGGGCCGCATGGACACCATCGGCGGGATGCCCGTGCTCGCCGTGTGCGAAACGCCCTTCTGCGGAATGAATGGCGTGGTCAAGCGCGCGAGCGACATCGTGCTCGCCACGGTGATCCTCGTGCTCATCGCGCCGCTGCTCGCCGCCATCGCCTTCGGAGTCAAGCTCACCTCGCCCGGCCCGGTCCTCTTCCGCCAGCGCCGCTACGGCCTGGACGGGCGCGAGATCGTGGTCTACAAGTTCCGCTCGATGACGGTCGCGGAGGACGGGCCCGTGGTGCGACAGGTCACGAAGAACGACGCGCGCGTGACGCCGTTCGGGGCGTTCCTGCGCCGCACGTCCCTCGACGAGCTGCCGCAGTTCCTGAACGTGCTCCAGGGACGCATGAGCGTGGTGGGCCCGCGCCCCCATGCCGTCGCCCACAACGAGCTGTACCGCAAGCTCATCAAGAGCTACATGATCCGCCACAAGGTGCGTCCCGGCATCACCGGCTGGGCCCAGGTGAACGGCCTGCGGGGAGAAACCGACACGGTGGAGAAGATGAAGGCGCGCATCGAGTACGACCTCGATTACCTGCGCCATTGGTCCCTGCGCCTGGACCTGCAGATCATCTGGAAGACGATCTTCGTGGTCTTCCGCAAGCCCGAGACCGCGTACTGACGAAAGATGCCATGAACCTCCATCCCGTGATCCTCGCCGGCGGATGCGGCACGCGCCTGTGGCCGATGTCGCGCGAGGCGTATCCGAAGCAGTTCCTGCCGCTGCTGGACGGCCGGAGCCCTTTCCAGGCGACCCTCGAGCGCACCCAGGCCGTAGCGGGCGCCGAGCCCGCCACGGTCGTGGCCAACCACGAGCATCGCTTCCTCGTCGCGGACCAGGTGCGCCGCTCGGGCCGCCGGATGCGAACGCTCTATGGGGAGCCTTTCGGAAGGGGAACGGCCCCGGCGCTGGCCCTGGTGGCGAGCGACCTCGTGCGCGAGGATCCCGAAGCCCTGCTCCTCGTGCTTCCCGCGGACCACGACATTCCGGACGCTTCCGCGTTCGCCGAGGCGGTGGAAGCGGGCAAGGCGGCCGCGGCCCAGGGCCGCCTCGTGGTGTTCGGCGTGGCGCCCCGCTGGGCGGAGACCGGCTACGGCTACATCGAGCGCGGAGGGGAGCTCGCCACGGCGCGGGGATGCTGCGAGGTCGCGAGCTTCGTGGAAAAGCCGGAGCTCGAGATCGCCACGCGCCTCGTGGAATCCGGACGACATTACTGGAACAGCGGGATGTTCCTCTTCCCGGCCGCGGCGTACCTCGCGGAGCTCGAAGGCTTCGAGCCCGAGCTCGCCGAGGCGTGCCGCGCCGCGGCCCGGGCGGTTGCCGACGAGGACGGCTGGCGCAGGATCGACGCGGCCGCCTTCGAGCGCTGCCGCGCAATCTCCATCGACCACGCGGTGCTCGAGCGCACGCGCCGGGCCGCCATGGTGCCCGCGCGCTTCCGCTGGTCGGACATCGGCTCCTGGGACGCCCTCTGGGAGCGCGGAACGAAGGACGCCGAGGACAACCGCTGCGAGGGCGACGTCCAGCTCCACGACGTGAGCGGAAGCTACATCCACGCGAGCCACCGCCTCGTGG
>JAAOZZ010000067.1 GCA_012274175.1 Betaproteobacteria bacterium | reverse complement strand
ACGATCTTCTTGTCCACCGAGTGGCAGGCGAGGCAGCCGCTCGCCTGGGCGAGGGCGGTCTGGTCGGCGGCGAATGCGGATGCTGCGAAGGCCGCGGCGAGCGCGCCGGCAGCGAGGGCGACATGGTTCCTGTTCATCGAATGCTCCTGGGGGGGTCGGTTGATGCGGGGGAAGCGCGCATTTTCGGCGCTTCGAGCGCGATGCGCAATTCCTCGGGAGTCGCTACCGGCGCGAGGCAGGCCGCGCCTTCGCAGATCCAGGCCCGCACCGCGCGGTCCGCGGGCTTCGCCAGGGGCTCGGGAAGTCCCGCGGTGCCCGAGGGGATGAATACGGCGAGGGTGGTGGGAAGGTAGGCCCCGTCCAGCAGCGCTCTCCAGGGGCCGAAGCTTTCGCGATCCCCGGTGACGATCACCGTGCGCGGGGGCACGAGCTGCTCTTCGAGGGCGGCGAGCAGGGTGCCGAAAGCCGAGGGCTGCGCGGCGAGCTGCGGCCAGAAGAGCGCCACGGTGTCGCGGGCGGCTTCGGCGAAGCGCGGCTCGCCCGTGAGGAACGACAGCCGGTTCAACGCCCACGCGGCCATGCCGTTGCCCGAAGGCGTCGCATTGTCGGGACCGGGCTTGGGCCGGTGGATGAGGGGCTCGTGGCCATGGGAAGTGAAGAAGAATCCGCCGCGCTCCGGATCGTGGAAACGCTCCACCAGGACCGCGGCGATCTCGCGCGCCCAGGCGAGGTCCCGCGGCTCGAACGAAGCCTGCATCACCTCGATCAGCGCGGCGAGCAGGAAGGCGTGGTCGTCGAGATAGGCGTCCAGGTGCGCCCGGCCGTCCTTCGCCGTGGCGAGCAGGCGTGCGTCCTTCCAGAGCGTGGTGCGGATGAACTCGAGCGCGCGGCGCGCCGAGGCGAGCCATTCGGGCTTGCCGAACGCCCGGGATGCGCGCGCCATGCCCGCGATCATGAGCGCGTTCCACGACGTGAGCACCTTGTCGTCCAGGCCCGGGCGCACGCGCAGGTCGCGCGCGGCGGCGAGCTTGCGGCGCGCGGAATCGAGCAGCACGCGCACCGTGCCGCCGTCGAGGTTCGTCGCGCGCTCGAGCTCGGCGTCGGAATGGGCGACCACGAGGTGCCACGCGTGGCCCTCGAAGTTGGGCGGCCGGTCGAGGCCGAAGGCGAACGACGCCACCTTGAATTCCTCGGGCGCGAGGAGCGAGCGCACCTCGTCCACGCTCCAGACGTAATACTTTCCTTCCTCGCCCTCGGAATCCGCGTCGAGCGAGGAGTAGTAGCCGCCCTGGGGGGACTGCATCTCGCGCATCACCCAGCCCGCGGTCTCCTCGCAGACCCGCGCGAAGAGCGGATCCCCCGTGACGGTCCACGCGTCGGCGTACAGGCGCATGAGCCAGCCGTTGTCGTAGAGCATCTTCTCGAAGTGGGGGATCGCCCACTGCCCGTCCACGCTGTAGCGCGCGAAGCCGCCGCCCACCTGGTCGTAGATGCCTCCCTCGGCCATTGCGCGCAGGGTGCGCTTCGCCATCTCGAGCGCGTAGGCGTCGCCCGTGGCGCCGTAGCGGCGCAGCAGGAGCTCGATCGTGTCGGGGCGCGGAAACTTGGGCGCGCCGCCGAAGCCGCCGTGCTCGGTGTCGAAGGAATCGGCGAGCTGCGCGGCCGCCTCCTCGAGGGGCTGGCGCGCGAGGGCGTCCTGGGGCGCGCCCCGCGGCTGCATGCGTGCGAGCGCGGAGGCGAGCCGCTCGTTCTGCTCGCGGATCTCGGATGCGTTCTCGTCGTAGAAACGGCGCACGCGCTGCAGGAGGTCGCCGAAGCCGGGCATGCCGTAGCGCGGTTGGTCGGGGAAGTAGGTCCCGCCGAAGAACGGGAGCTGGTCGGGCGTGAGGAACATCGTGAGGGGCCAGCCGCCGGTCCTCTGGGTGAGCATCGCCTGGGCCGTCTGGTAGATCTGGTCGATGTCGGGGCGCTCCTCGCGGTCGACCTTGATGTTCACGTAGAGCTCGTTCATGAGGCGCGCGGTGGCCGCGTCCTCGAACGACTCGTGGGCCATCACGTGGCACCAGTGGCACGCCGAGTAGCCCACGGAGAGCAGGATCGGCTTGCCGGTGCGCTTCGCCTCGGCGAGCGCCTCCTCGCCCCACGGGTACCAATCCACGGGATTGTCCGCGTGCTGCCTCAGGTAGGGGCTGGTCTCTTGCGCGAGTCGGTTGGGCATGAAGTACGTGGGCGAAGCGCTCGCCTCCCGGTGAAGCTCAGGTTTCCTCGACGATCTCGGGCTCGTGGAGGACGGGAAAGTTCACGGAGTTGGCCATGAAGCAATGGCGATGGGCGCGCTCGTGCAGCGCCTGGGCGGCGGCCAGGTCCGTGCCGCGCCCGACGGTGACCTTCGGGTGCAGCACGACCTCGACCAGCTGGGTCATCCCCGACGCACCCTTGCCCAGCCGGCCCGTGGCGCGGTCCTCGTAGCGCCTGACCGCGATGCGCGACTTCTGCGCGAGGACGAGGTAGGTGAGCAGGTGGCACTCCGAGAGCGACAGGATCATCAGGTCCTCGGGGCTATAGCCGCGGTCGTGGCCCCCCAGGGACGGGGGCAGCGCGCCCGGCATCTCCGGGTGTCCCGCCGCGCGCAGCCGGTTGTCGCGGGAGAAATCGGGATCGGGCGGCAGCTTCTGCGCCGGGTCCGCGGGATATACGAGGGTGGTTTCGAAACGGTGCTCTTCGCTCATCGGTGGCCTCGGCCGGTCGGTCAGGGTGCGGCGCGCACCGCCGGCCGAAACACGCCGAGGATGAGCGAGCACCCGGACAGGATGATCGCACACCCCGCGATGCGCCCCGCGGTGATCGGCTCGCCGAGGAAGGCCACGCCCCAGAACATGCCGAACACGGGCACCAGCAGCGTCACCGTGATCGCCTTCACCGGCCCCACGTCGGCGATGAGGCGGTAGTAGAGGATGAAGGCGAAGGCGGTGGAGAACACCGCGAGCCCGAGCATCGCCATCCACGCGAGGAGGGGAATCGTCGAGAAATCGTGGTTGACCGGCGTGAACGGAACGAGGCTGAGCGCCGCCATGAGCAGCGTGCCCGCGGCCGTGCCCAGTGGGCTCGCCTCGCGCAGGTGCACCTTCGTGAACACGATGGTGAATCCGTAGAGCGCGGTGGCGATGACCGAGAACGACGCGGCGAGGAGCTGCTCGGCGCTCATGGGCGCGGGCGTCCAGCCCACGAGCACCGCGGTGCCCGCGAGGCAGAGCGCGATGCCCGCGGCCTTGGCGGGGGTCACCGGATCGCGGATCCACACCGCAGCCACGAGGGAGGCGAAGAGCGGGGAGAGCGCGTTCAGGATCGCCGCGGTCGATGCGTCGATCGCCGTGAGGGCGCGGGCGATGAGCACGAAGGGCAGCGCCAATCCCACGCTTCCCACGAAGAGGTACGCTTTCCAGTGCCGCCTCCAGCCCACGGTTCCGCCCGTGGCCGCGACGAACGCGAGGAGCGCCAACCCCGCCACGGCCACCCGCAGCTCGATCAGCAGCACCGGGCCCATGTACGCCACGGCGTAGCGCATGAAGAGGTACGACGCGCCCCACACGGCGGCGAGCGCCACCAGGCGCGCGAGGTCGGCGGGCCTCACGCGAGCACGGCTTGCCGGGCGACTTCGAGGGCCAGCAGGTCGCGCTTGCGATCCACGCCCCCGGCGTAGCCCGTGAGCTCGCCGCCGCTTCCCACCACGCGATGGCATGGCACCACGATCGAGAGTGGGTTGCGGCCCGTGGCCGCACCCGCGGCCCGCGCCGAGCCCGGGGCGCCCGCGCGCGCCGCGAGCTCACCGTAGCTCAGGGTGGCGCCGTAGGGAATGCGCGCGATCTCGTCCCAGACGCGGCGCTGGAAATCGGTGCCGTGGGGTGCGAGTGCCAGCGCGAAGGCGCGCCGCCGCCCGGCGCAGTAGTCGCGCACCTGGCGCGCGCATTCGGCGAGCACGGGGGAGGTCCGCTCCTCGATCCAGTCGGATTGCACGGCCGGCGCGTGTCGGCCGCCTTCGAAGTAGATGCCGGTGATCGCGCGGCCGTCGGAAGTGGCGTACATCGGGCCCAGGGGTGTCGCGAAGCGCAGGAAGCAGGTCGTATTCATGGTTTCTTCTCCAGGGATTTCCACAGGTGCAGCACGGCGTAGGACCGCCACGGCCGCCAGGCTTCGGCGAGCGCCAGGGCTTGCCGCCCGCTCGTTCCCATCGCCTTCAATACCGCGACGTCGGGATGGGGAAAGGCGTCGGGCCAGGCGAGGGCGCGCATCGCCACGTATTGCGCGGTCCACGGGCCCACGCCGGGCAGGGACTCGAGTGCGGCGAGCGTCTCCTCCACGGGCGCGCTTGGATCGAGGACGAGACGTCCCTCGCCGAGCGCCCGCGCGAGGGCGACGATGGCCCGTGCGCGCGACGCGATGATGCCCTGGGCTGCGATTTCGGCGGGCTCCAGCGTGGCCACCGCGGCGGGCGTCGGGAAGACATGGTGCAGTGCTTCGAACGGTGTCGCGATGGGCGTGCCGAACTTCGCCGCGAATCGTCCCGCGATGGTCGCGGCCGCGCTCACGGTGACCTGCTGGCCCAGGATCGCACGCACCGCGACTTCGAATCCGTCCACGGCGCCCGGCAGGCGCAGCCCGGGATGGCGCTCGGCGAGCTGCCCCAGGGCCGCGGCGATCTCGTCGGGCCGGCACGCCAGGTCGAGCAGGTGCTTCATGCGGGAGAGCACGAGCGGAAGTGCGCCGGCAAGCGACGGGCTCACGGTCACGCGCAGGGCGGCACGGCGCGCGGAAGGAGACACACATACGTCGCCCGTCAGCACGCGCCCCCGGTGCTCGACCCGAAGCGTGCGCAGGTAGCGGTTGCCTTCCACCGCTTCGACGCCCGCGATCGCGCGCCGGGCGAGGAAGTCGCGCATCGCGATCCAGTCGTAGGGCGGGCGATAGGCGAGGTCGAAGGCGAGGCGCTCGCCCGCGGACGGCGCGCCTGACGAGCGGCGCAGCTCGCCGGGCGTCATGCGGTAGCGGGTGCGAAAGAGATGGTTGAAGCGGCGCAGGCTCGCGAAGCCGCTCGCGAGCGCCACCTCGAGCACCGGCAATTCCGTGTCCGTGAGGAGCCTCTTGGCGAGCAGCAGGCGCTGGGTCTGGGCGTACTCCACGGGAGCCACGCCGAACTCTTCCTGGAAGACCCGGCGCAGGTGGCGGTCAGTCACGCCGAGGGTGAGGGCGAGCTCGGGCAGGCGCGCCTCGCCGAGGCGGCCGTCGTCGATCAGTCCCGCGGCCGATTGCGCGAGACGGCGGTTGGCGTCTACCGTCGAGTGACCGGGGGCCAGCTCCGGGCGGCAGCGCAGGCAGGGGCGGAAGCCCTGGGCCTCGGCGGCCGCGGCGCTGGGAAAGAAGCGGCAATTGACGCGGTGCGGCGTGCGGGCGGTGCACACCGGGCGGCAATAGATGCGCGTGGTGGCCACCCCCACGAAGAAGCGCCCGTCGAAGCGCGAGTCGTGGGTGCGAAGCGCGCGGTAGCATTGGTCGGCATCGAGAAGCATGCCGCCATTATCCGCGCGCCGGGATTACGCGCTCGCCGTTTTCGGACGGCCAAATCCCAGCCGCAGCCACAGGATCGCGGCGAGCGCGACCAGGAGCAGCGGCAGCGAGACGAAGACGAGCGTGCGCCAGCCCTGGGTATTCACGAGCACGCCCGAGGAAAACGACGACACCGCCAGCACCGCGAACACGGTGACCTCGTTGACGCCCTGGGCCTTCGCCTTGTCCGCGGGCCCGAACGCCCCGGCGATGAGCGTCGTGCCGCCGATGTACATGAAGTTCCACCCCACCCCCAGCAGCACGAGCGCCCACCAGAAATGCACGAAGAGCTGGCCCGAGAGTGCCACCGCCGCGCAGGCGAACATCGCGATCACGCCCACCAGCATCACGTGCAGCACGCCGAAGCGGCGGATGAGGTCGCCGGTCACGAACGAAGGCGCGAACATGGCGATCACGTGGGAGGCGATCACCGTCGCCGAGGCCGAATAGGGAAGCCCGCAGAATCCCATGGCGAGCGGGGTCGCCGTCATGAGCAGGTTCATCACGCCGTATCCCATCGCCCCGGCCGTCACCGCGACCACGAACACGGGCTGGGAGACGATGTCGCGCAGCGGCCGGGCGGTGCCTTCGGAGACGCTGTCCTGGGCGGCCGGGATGCGAAGCCGCGAGGCGATCGCCATCGCCACCAACCCGAAGGCGAAGAGCGAGGCGTACGAGGCGGCGAAGGTCGGCGCCACGAGCCCGCGGGTGTACTTGCTCACCTCGGGACCCACGATGCCGCCCACGAGTCCGCCGGCGAGCACGTAGGAGATCGCGCGGGCCTTGAAGTCGGCGTTGGCGGCGCCGGCCACGTCGGCGGCGGCGAAGCGGTAGTACTGCCCGAACGCGTTGTTCACCCCGAGCAGCATCGTGCCCAGGCACAGCATCGCCAGGCTGCCGGAGAACATCGCGGCGGAGGCGAGGATCGCGCCGAGAAGGCCGAACGTGCCGCCGGTGAGGAAGCCGTTGCGCCGGCCCACGCGGCGCATCCACATCGAGGCGGGATAGGTGCCGAGGAAGCCGCCGATCACGTAGCCGCTGGCGGGCAGCGTGGCGAAGGCCTTGTTCACGGCGAGGGAATAGCCCGCGAGCGCGCCGATGGAGGTGAGCGTCACCGCGTTGGTGAGCAGCAGCGCCTGGCAGCAGACGAGGAGGAAGACGTTCCTGCGCGAATCTTGCATGGAGGAAGGTGGAGCGGGGCGACCCGCAGTATGCTACGCGATCTTTCCGCCAATCCTTCCTCCCGATGAACTATCGACGACTGGGCCGCTGCGGCCTCAAGGTGAGCGAGCTTTCCTTCGGCTCGTGGGTGACGTACGGCAACCAGCTCGACGTGGCGGCCGCGCGGGAGTGCATGGCCGCGGCCTGGGACCGCGGCGTGAACTTCTTCGACAACGCCGAGGTGTACGCCTCGGGCAAGAGCGAGGAGATCATGGGCGAGATCCTCGCCAAGCTCGCCTGGCCCCGATTGAAATACGTGGTGTCGACGAAATTCTTCTGGGGCATCACCGACGGCCCCAACGAGAAGAACACGCTCAACCGCAAGTACCTGCTGAACGGCATCGACGCGTCCCTCAAGCGCCTGCGCCTCGATTTCGTGGACCTGGTCTTCTGCCACCGCCCCGACCCGGAGACGCCGGTCGAGGAGACGGTGTGGGCCATGCACGACATGATCGAGCGCGGAAAGGCGCTCTACTGGGGCACCTCGGAATGGAGCGCGGCGCAGGTCGCGGCGGCCTGCGCGGCCGCCGACCGGCACCACCTGCGCGCTCCCGTGACGGAGCAGCCGCAGTACAACCTCTTCCACCGCGCGCGCGTGGAAAAGGAATACGCGCCGCTCTACGACGAGCCGGGACTGGGCCTCACCACGTGGAGCCCGCTCGCCTCGGGCCTGCTCACGGGCAAGTACCGCCGGGGCGTGCCGCCCGATAGCCGCGGAGCCATCCCGCGCCTGCAGTTCCTGGTGGAAAGCCTCACGGACAAGAAGCGCAACGAGGCGGTGGGAAGGCTCGAGGCCGTCGCGCAAGACCTGGGCTGCACGCTGGCACAGCTTTCCATCGCGTGGTGCGCGCGCAATCCCCATGTGTCCACGGTGATAACCGGGGCCTCGCGCGTGTCGCAGGTGGAAGAGAACCTCGCCGCCGCGGAGGTGATTCCCCGGCTCACGGCCGAAGTGATGCAGCGCATCGACGGGATCACGGCCCCGCTCGCCGACTAGAGGTCGGCCCTGCGGTAGGGAATGCCCGAGAAGCCGATATCGGTGATGCGAAAGCCGTTCTGGGCGGCGAGCACCGCGATCGCGTCGGCGATGTTGTGGGGATCGATCGGCGTGGGGCCGATGATCACCCGGGAGATGAGGCTGGAGACTTCCCGCGGCTCGCGCGCGAGCGGCAGGCTCAGCTTCACCGACGCGTGGTTGCCCGCGAACACCGCGATCATGCGCGGATGCTCGAAGGGCACGGGCCCGGAGATGAGCCGCCACTCCTGTTCCTCGGCGAAGCGGTGGTCCTTGATCACGGGTGCCACCAGCAGGAAGGTGGAATTGAAGTGGCCGATCAGCTCCCGGCGCTCCGCGGCCGTGGCGGGGCGCGCGGCGCGAAACGATTCCAGCAGCATCGTCACCAGGTCGTTGGAGATGCGCACGTGCAGGGCCTGGTCGTACACGCAGCGCCAGAGCCTGAGGCCGTTGCGATGCGCCAGGTCGAGCAGCGCCCCGGTGTGGAGCCCCAACGCGATGCCGCGGCCGTCGTTGCCGTAGGAGCGCCACTGGGACAGCAGGTCGGGCTGCTCGCAGAAGCTCGCGACACAGATGTTGGTGCGCCGGAAGCTGTCCAACTGGTTGGCCGCCTCGTCGAGGAATTTCCCCTCGGGGCCGGCGAGGGCGCTCACCCGCGAGGACACGAAGCTCTGGAAGTGGGAGATGGCGAGCGTGATCTCGGAGATGTCGTTGGAAGCGGTGAACTTCGACAGCCACAGCGACTTGGACGACAGGATGCCCTTCACGCCGTCCAGGTCGGTGTAGTGGAACAGATGCTCGGGCGGGTCCAGCTCGAAGGCGTTCCTCGAGGCGAGGTGGTCGATGGTGATGGGGATGGCCATCAGGGCGCGCGCCGGCGCTTCATCGGGATCAGTCGGTGACCGCCCCCAGGCTCGCGGTCCCCACCAGCTTCGCGTACTTGCCGAGCACGCCCGTGGTGTAGCGCGGCGCGGGCTGCTTCCACGCGGCTCGGCGCTTGGCGATCTCGGCCTCCGGCACGTTCAATTGCACCAGCAGCCGGCGCGCGTCGATGGTGATGGAGTCGCCTTCCTGCACGAGCGCGATGGTGCCGCCCGTGAAGGCCTCGGGGGCCACGTGGCCCACCACCATGCCCCAGGTGCCGCCGGAAAAGCGCCCGTCGGTGATGAGCCCCACGGATTCGCCCAGTCCCTTGCCGATCAGGGCCGAGGTGGGT
>JAAOZZ010000066.1 GCA_012274175.1 Betaproteobacteria bacterium | reverse complement strand
GGACAAGCACATCTACCAGTGGGACGCCTCGATGGCCGGGATGGTCAAGCCACCGCGCATCTACGGCCACGAGTTCTGCGGCGAGATCGTCGCGTTCGGCCCGGGCGGCCGAGGAGGTGGCGCATGTCGAGAAGCTGCAGCGGCTCAAGCGGTTCTTCTCGCCGCAGCTGGCCGAGCTGATCCTGGCGGGAGGCGCCGACGACCCGCTGGAGAGCCACCGGCGCGAGGTCACCGTCGTGTTCCTCGACCTGCGCGGCTTCACCGCCTTCGCCGAGTCGGCCGAGCCCGAGGAGGTGATGGCCGCGCTGTCGGAATTCCACCGCGCGATGGGCCGGCGCATCCTCGAGTTCCAGGGCACGCTCGAGCGCTTCACGGGCGACGGCCTGATGGTGTTCTTCAACGACCCGCTGCCGATCCAGCAGCCGGCGCGCCGGGCCGTGCAGATGGCCTTCGCGATGCAGGAGGACGCCCTCAAGCTCGCCGCCCAGTGGAAGAAGCGCGGCTTCGACCTGGGACTGGGCATCGGCATCGCCCAGGGCTACGCCACCGTGGGCGCGATCGGCTTCGAGGGGCGCATCGACTACGGGGCGATCGGCACCGTGACCAACATGGCCAACCGCCTGTGCGACCTCGCCGAGGCCGGCCATATCCTCGCCTCCCAGCGCGTGTTCGCCGAGATCGAGCGGGGCCTGTATGCCGACGACCTGGGAGAGGTGGCGCTGCACGGCTTCAAGCGGCCCGTGCGCGCGTACCGGCTGCTCGATTTTCCCGGCGCGGGGGCGCGGGAATGAAGCAGTCGTCGGTGCGCGCGCGCATCCGCCAGCTCTGCTGCCTGGGGCTGCCGGGGGAGCTGCTCATCGCTTCGCTGCTGCCCACGCTGCGCGAGCTGGTGCCCAGCGACTCGGCGGCGTTCTTCTGGGTCGATTCCCGCGGCGAGATGAAGAACCTGTACGCCGAGCGGCTGCTGCCCCCCGAGGTGATGTCGCTATATTTCGAGCGCTACTACGACGGCAACGAGGGGTCGTTCCGCAAGTCGTTCATCGCGCGCGCCCAGGCGCCCGACGGGGTGGTGGCGACGAGCGCGGACGGCGAGCTGCGCAAGAGCGGCTACTACCACGAGATCCTGCGCCGCCTCGAGGCGCACCACGTGCTCTACGGCGTCGTGCGCGAGCAGGGCTCGGCGCTGGGACAGCTCTCGCTCTATCGCCCGCCCGACGCGCCCGCGTTCGGTCCGCGGGAGCGCAACGACCTCGCGAGCGTGATCCGCTACATCGCCCACGGCGTGGCGGTGGGGGATGCGCCGGTCGCGGGCGCCGGGGAGCTCGCGTTCCAGGATTCCGAGGACGAGGCGATGCTGGTCACCGACCGCGAGGGGCGCCTTCGCCATGGATCGGAAAAGGGCCGTCGCCTGCTGCTGCTCGCGACCACCTCGGCGATCAACCGGGCGAGCTTCAAGGCGGCGGTGAACGACCGTGCCGCGCAGCTGCTTCGCAGCCTGTGCGCCAAGCTCGAGGCGGTCACCCGCGGCGAGGATCCGACGCCGCCGGTGGTGACCCTCGACACCGGATGGGGCCGGCACGTGCTGCGCGCCTATTGGCTCGACGACGACCCGGGCGCGCCCGATGCGCTCGTGGGCGTGCGTATCCAGCGCCAGGAGCCCATGATCCTGCGCTTCGTGCAGGCGATGGGACGGCTGCCCCTGTCGCCCCAGCAGCGCAAGATCGCGCTCATGATCGCCCAGGGCCGCAGCAACCAGGAGATCGCCGAGGGGCTGGGCGTGTCGGGCAACACCGTCGCCTACCACGTGAAGCAGCTTTTCCTGAAGCTCGACGTGCACGATCGCGCCGGCGCGATCGAGCGCATCGCCTCCGGCGAATTGGAGCTGCGCGCCTAGCTTTCGCCCGGCGCTTCCCGCGCGAGTGCCGCGGGGGCGCGCTGCCCGCGCTCGCGCGGAATGCGTGCCGGATCCCACGTTCGCGCGGCCTCGGCAAGGATCTCGCGCGCGATCGACGACTGCGGCCGCGGTTGGCCGAGGAAGGCGAGGGCCGCGTGCAGGAGGGACCCCGCGGCCGAGGCGTCCACGGCCGGCGCGAGGCCCTGCTTCGAGAGCTTTTCGCCCCGCGCATCGGTCGCCACCGGCACGTGCAGGTATCGCGGCGTGGGCAACGCGAGCGCGCGCTGCAGCAGGATCTGCCGCGGCGTGGAGGCGAGCAGGTCCGCTCCCCGCACCACGTCGCTCACGCGCTGCTGGGCGTCGTCCACCACCACGGCGAGCTGGTAGCCGTGCACCCCGGTGCGCCGCACCAGCACGAAGTCCCCTACGTCGCGCGCCACGTCCTGGCGCACCGTGCCCTGCAGGCGATCGTCGAAGGACAGGATGCCCTCCTCCACCGCGAAGCGCTCGGCGCATCGCTCCGCCGCCGGGAGCACGAGATGCCGGCAGGTCCCCGGATAGACCGCGCCTTCGATGCCGCGCAGCGCCGAGTCGGCGATTTCCTTGCGCGAGCACCGGCAGCGGTAGACCGCGCCCTGGCCGCGCAGGGCGTCGAGGGCGGCTTCGTAGAGCGCGGTGCGCCGGCTCTGCCACGCGACCTCCTCATCCCATTCGAGGCCGAGCGCCTCGAGCGAGCGCAGGATCCCGTCGGCGGCGCCGGGAACCGTGCGCGGCGTGTCCACGTCCTCCATGCGAACGAGCCAGCTTCCGCCCGCCGCCCGGGCATCGAGCCAGCTCGCCACCGCCGCCACGAGGGAGCCGAAATGCAGCGGCCCGGTCGGCGAGGGCGCGAAGCGGCCGCGGTAGCTCACGAGAGCAGCTCCGCGGCGACGAGCGGATCGGCGAGGCGCTGGGCGAACCAATGCAGCGCCTTGCCCTCCTGCGCGGGGCGCCACGCCGCGACCAGCTCGATCGGCGCGCGTGGCGCCGCGACCTCGAGGATGGCGAGCCGGCCGGCGAGCGCTTCGCGCTGCGCGATCCAGTGCGGCAGGAAGCCCACGCCCAGGCCTGCCACGTGCGCCGCGGCCTTCGCCTCTAGGGAAGGCACGGTGAGCACGTCCTGCCCGGAGAGCAGCCCCGCGGTGCGCGGCGGCAGCAGGCGCGAGGTGTCCGCGACGCTTACCGCGCGGTGGGCCTGGATCGCTTCGTCGGCGAGCGGCTGCGGCTCGCGGCAGATGGGATGGAAGGGCGCGGCCACGAACACCATCTGCGCGCGTCCCAGGCTCTGCATCCCATAGTTGCGCCCCGCGGGCGCATCTCCGGGAGCGCCCACCGCGAGGTCCGACCGGCCCGAGGCGAGGGCATCCCAGGTACCGCCGAACACTTCGTGGGAGAAGCGCAGCCGCGTGCCCGTGCCCTGCCGATAGAACTCTTCCACCAGGCCGAACATCCGGTCGATGCCCACGATCGTGTCCAGGGCGATGCGCAGCTCCGATTCCCAGCCCCGGGCGACCTGCTGCACCCGACATTCGAGGTCCGCGGCGGCCTGCAGCAGGCGCCGGCCCTCGGACAGGAGCTCCTTTCCCGCCGGGGTCAGCACCGCGCGGTGGCCGCGACGGTCGAACAGCTCGACCGCGAGCCCTTCCTCGAGTTGGCGCACGGAGTAAGTGACCGCTGACGGCACGCGATGGAGCTCATCGGCTGCCGCGGCAAACGATCCCTTGCGATCGATGGCGTCGAGCACCTGGAGGGCTTCGAGGGAAAGCTTCATGTTCAGTTAATTGGAATGAAACGTTCTCAAAATACCGCTATAAAATCGTAACCACATGCCTCATCATGCATTTCACCGTTCAATAATTATGCACTTAAAGGAGAAAAGCATGGGTGAAATCCGCCGGAGCAACGAGCGCGGCCTCGCCGAGCACGGATGGCTGCGCTCCTTCCACAGTTTTTCGTTCGCGGACTACCACGACCCGAAGCACATGGGCTTCGGGGCGTTGCGCGTCATCAACGAGGATCGCGTGCAGCCGGGCCAGGGTTTCGGAACCCACGGCCATCGGGACATGGAGATCATCAGCTACGTGCTCGAAGGCGGCCTCGCCCATCGCGATTCCATGGGCAACGGCTCCGTGATCCGTCCCGGCGACGTGCAGCGGATGAGTGCCGGCACGGGCGTGCGCCACAGCGAGTACAACGCTTCCGACCGCGAGCCGGTGCATTTCCTCCAGATCTGGATCGAGCCCGCGCAGCAGGGCATCGCGCCCGGCTACGAGGAGAAGCATTTCGACGCCGCTTCGAAGCGCGGCAAGCTGCGCCTCATCGCTTCGCCCGACGGCCTGGAGGGCTCCGTCACGATCCACCAGGACGCGAGCCTCTACGCGGCGCTGCTGGACGGCGAGGAGGCGGTCCAGTTCGCGCAGCGCCCGGGCCGGCGCACGTACGTGCACGTCGTGAGCGGCCATGCGCAGGTCGACGGGCAACCGCTCGATGCCGGGGACGCGATCAAGATCCAGGGCGAAGGAACCATCCGCATCGAGGGGGCCCGCGGGGCCGAAGTGCTGCTGTTCGATCTCGTCTGAGCCACCGACAACCACAAAGGAGCATTCCATGAACTCGAACCTCACCAACGCCGCGGCGCTCACGGGCCGCATCCTTCTCGCGGCAATCTTCGTGATCGCAGGCGTCGGGAAGATCACCGGCTACGACGGCACCGCCGGATACATGGCCGCGAAGGGCCTCCCGATGGTGGGCGTGCTGCTGCCGCTCACCATCCTCACCGAGGTGGGCGGCGGGCTCGCGCTCGCCATCGGCTGGAAGGCGCGTTGGGTGGCGCTGTGGCTCTTCCTGTTCCTCATTCCGGTCACGCTCGTCTTTCACCGGTTCTGGGGCATCGATCCCGCCCAGGCCCAGGCGATGCAGATCCATTTCCTGAAGAACCTGTCGATCATGGGAGGCATGCTGATGGTGGTCGCCTTCGGTCCCGGCGCCTTCAGCGTGGACAAGCGATGAGCGCGGTCCTCGACCGCCGCGCGCCCACGGCCCGCGCGGTGGCGCAGGTGATCGAGTCCCAGGTTGCGCCGGTGGGAACCTTCACGGTGCTTCGGGCGCTGCCGTTCCGCGACCGCCACAGCGTGGGCCCCTGGGTGTTCCTGGACCACTTCGGGCCGTTCCTCGCCAAGCCCGGCAAGGACGGCGTGGGGCCCCATCCCCACGCCGGCATCGAAACGGTCACGTACCTGCTTTCCGGGCGCAACGAGCACCGCGATTCCGCCGGGCATGCGGGAGAGGTGAGCGCGCTCGGGGCCCAGTGGATGACGTCCGGCAGCGGCATCGTGCATGCCGAGCGCCCCCTGGTGCGGGACGAATCGGAGCGCACGATGCACGGCATCCAGCTGTGGACATCGCTGCCGCGCCTGCTGAAGTCCATGGCGCCGCGCTACCAGCGCATCGATGCCGAATCGATCCCGGCGATCACGAGCGCCGGCGCCACGGTGCGCGTGATCGCCGGCCGCCATGGCGCGACCCAGGGCCCGGCGGACATCCTCATGCCCACCTTGCTGTGGCACGTCACGATCGCACCGGGGGCCGCGTTCGAGGCCGCGATCCCGGCCGGGTTCGAGGTGGGCGCCTACGTGATCGGGGGCGAAGGCACGTTCGGCGCGGAAGGCGGCGTGCGCGCGGGTCGCGGCAAGCTGGTGGTGTGGGAGGACGCGGGAGAGACGCTGCACGTGGCCCAGGCGGGCACGGCGCCGCTCGAGCTCATGGTGCTGGGAGGTGCCCGCGCCGAAGGCCCGCTCGTCTTCCACGGACCTTTCGTCATGAACAGCGTCGAGCAGGTGCGCGCCGCGGAGATCGCGTATCGCACCGGCCGCATGGGCTCCCTGGAGGAAGCATGACGAAGGCGAAGATCCTGGTTTTCGCGGGCAGCGCCCGGCGCGATTCCCTCAACAAGAAGCTCGCGCGGGTGGCGGAGCGGCACGCCCGGGAGGCGGGAGGCGAGGTGACGTTCGTCGACCTCGAGGAATTTCCCATGCCCCTCTACCACGGCGACCTGGAAGCGAGCTCGGGCATGCCCGCCAACGCGGTGAAGCTGCGCGCCATCTTCCTCGAGCACGACGCGCTCATCATCGCCTCGCCGGAGAACAACACCTCGGTCACCGCCCTGCTCAAGAACACCCTCGACTGGCTCTCCCGCAGCATCGGCGACGGCAAGGGCGAGCGCAGCGGGCTGGCGCCTTATCGCGGCAAGCTCGCCGGCATCCTGTCGGCCTCGCCCGGGCCGTTCGGCGGCGCGCGGGGCCTGCCGCACCTGCGCCAGATCCTCTCGTCCCTGGGCGTGACGGTCCTGGGCGCCCAGGTGAGCATCGTGCGCGCGGGCGACGCATTCGCCCCGGACGGCGCCCTCAAGGACGAGCGCGAAGATCGCCTCGTGGCCATGCTCGCCCGGGCCGTGGTGGATACCGCCTCGAAGCTGCGGGAGGCGCCGGATCCGCCGCGCATCATGCAGGACCATTGAAAGCGCCCGGAGTGCGCCCCCCCTGGAGGGGATCCGCCGCACCGAGCGCCTGATGTTCGCGGTCCGGCCCCGAGGAGCGCCCCTCCCCGTGAGATTGCCGGTCCCAATGGGGGGCATTGGAATAATTCATTGGCGCGGCAGGGGCCGGATCGGTCAAGCTGTCCCATCGATCACGCAGGATCAACCCAACCGGAGGCATGCATGGCGGTAGTAGAGCTGACCAAGGAAAATTTCGAGCAGGTGGTGACTTCCAACGCCACGGTGATCGTCGACTACTGGGCCCCGTGGTGCGGGCCGTGCAAGGGCTTCGCGCCGGTGTTCGAGCGCGTGGCCGAGCAGCATCCCGACGTGGTGTTCGCGAAGGTGAACACCGACGAGGAGCAGGAGATCGCCGCCCACTTCCAGATCCGCTCGATTCCCACGCTGATGGTGTTTCGCGAGAAGATCATCGTCTTCTCGCAGCCGGGAGCGCTGCCGCAGAACGCCTTCGAGCAGGTGGTGACCAAGGCCAAGGCCCTGGACATGGAAGAGGTGCGCGCGCAGATCAAGGAAGAGCCGCCGGCTTCGCCTTCGGTGTCGCACTAGGGTTTCCCGCGGCCGGCGAGGGCGCGCCGGCCGCGTAGAATGAAGCCTGCCCGCGCGGCTTCGTCCGCGGCCTTCCCATGGACCAGCCCACCCCTTCCCTGCGCGCCCGCGTGCGCGCGCATTACCTGCGCGACGAGGCCGCGGCGCTTCGCGAGCTGCTCGAGGCCGCGCGCCTGGAGCCCGGTGCGGCGAGCCGGGTGCAGGCAAGCGCCCGCGCGCTGGTGGAGAAGGTGCGCTCGAAGCGCAAGGTCCATGGGGGGATGCAGTCCTTCCTGCGCGAGTACGACTTGTCCTCCGCGGAGGGCGTGCTGCTCATGTGCGTGGCCGAAGCGCTGCTGCGCATTCCCGATGCCGCCACCGCCGACAAGCTGATCCGCGACAAGCTCTCCCAGGGCGACTGGGAGAGGCACGTGGGACGCAACCCCTCGCTGCTCGTGAACGCGGGCACCTGGGGAATGATGCTCACGGGCCGGCTGGTGAACGTCGAGCCCGAAGGCGAGGGCGGAGCGGGCGCCTGGTTCAGCCGCCTCGTGGCCCGCGCCGGCGAGCCGGTCGTGCGCGTGGCGCTCCGGCAGGGCATGCGGCTCATGGCCGAGCAATTCGTGATGGGCCGCACGATCGACGAGGCGCTCGCGCGCGGCGCCGAAGGCCCGCATGCGCGCTATCGCCATTCCTTCGACATGCTGGGGGAGGCGGCCTTCACCGCGGCGGACGCCGAACGCTACTGCACCGCCTACGAGCGGGCGATCGACGCCATCGCGCGGCACGCGGCCGGGCACGGCGCCGAAGGCGGCGTCTTCGCGCGACCCGGAATCTCCATCAAGCTCTCCGCGCTGCACCCCAGGTACGAGTTCGCGCAGCGCGAACGCGTGCGCGCGGAGCTCGTGCCTCGCGTGCAATCCCTCGTCGAAAGGGCGCGCGCGGGCGACGTCGGGGTCACGCTCGACGCCGAGGAGGCCGATCGCCTGGACCTGTCCCTCGACGTCCTCGAGCGCGTGTTCGCGTCGCGGGCCCTCGCCGGCTGGGAGGGCTTCGGCCTCGCGGTGCAGGCCTACCAGAAGCGTGCCCCGTTCGTGATCGACTGGCTCGCGGAGCTCGCGCGCCGTCAGGGCCGCCGGCTCATGGTGCGGCTCGTGAAGGGCGCCTACTGGGATACGGAAGTCAAGCGCGCGCAGGTGCAGGGACTCGCGGGCTACCCCGTGTTCACGCGCAAGTGCAACACCGATGTGTCGTACCTCGCGTGCGCCCGGCGCATCCTCGAGGCGCCCGAGGCGTTCTACGGCCAGTTCGCGACCCACAACGCCCACACGGTGGCCACCATCCTCGAGCGCTCCGGTGCCCTGCGGGCATTCGAGTTCCAGCGCCTGCACGGAATGGGAGAGGATCTCTACGACGAGGTGGTGGCCGCGGGCCACGCCTGCCGCGTGTATGCGCCGGTGGGAAGCCACGAGGACCTGCTTCCCTACCTCGTGCGACGGTTGCTGGAAAACGGCGCCAACACGTCGTTCGTGAACCGCATCGCCGATCCCGCGGTCGCGATCGAGAACGTGGTCGCCGACCCGGTGGCCCTCGCCGCGTCCCGGGATGGCGCGGGCAACCCCCGCATTCCATTGCCCTCGGCGCTCTACGGAGACCGGCGCAACTCGAGCGGCATCGCCTTCGCGGACGAGGCGGCGAGCGCGCCGCT
>JAAOZZ010000442.1 GCA_012274175.1 Betaproteobacteria bacterium | reverse complement strand
GTGCAGGCGCGTGGGATCTCCCAGCACCGCGGCCTCGTTGGCTTCGTTGATGAAGTTCACCTCGATCGTGGCGGGCGAGGAGCCGCGCACCAGGTCGCAGACTTCCTGGGCGATGGGGGCCACGATCACCGGCAGGCGGTCGGCGCTCTCGGCGCGGCTGTAGGAAAGGATCTGGGAGACCAGCGCCTTGGCGCGATTGCCCGCGCTCATGATCGTGTCGAGGTAGCGGCGCATGTCGCCTTCGGCCTTGCGCTGCGCGAGCTCGCCGTAGCCCAGGATCGCCCCCAGGATGTTGTTGAAGTCGTGGGCGATGCCGCCCGCGAGCTGGCCCACCGCCTGCATCTTTTCCGCCTGGCGCAGCTGGGCCGCCAGGCGCTGGCGCTCTTCCTCCGCCCGCACCTTCTCCGAGACGTCCTTCACGAAGCCGATCACGCGCTGCTGGGCATCCGCCGTGCCCTCCGCTTCCCCGATGCGGTAGGCGTTCACGCCCACCGTGGTGTACTCGCCGTCGTCGCGCCGGAAGCGGTACTCGAGCGCCGCGTGGGAGAGCTCCCCCGACATGAGCCCGCTCTGAAGGCCCTTCAGCCGCACGCGGTCGTCGGGATGCACGCGCTCGACCCACTTCTGGATCGAGGAGAGGTTGGCGCGCTCGGTGCCGAGCACCGCCCGGGTGTCGCCGTCCCACAGCACGCCGCCCGTAGCCGGGTCGTATTCGTAGAGCAGGTTGCCGCTCGCGCGGATCACCGCCTCGTGGCGATGGCGCCATGCTTCGGTCTCGCGCCCGGCCTCCTTGCGCTCCACGAGGAGCGCGGCGGCGAAGAGCGTCGTGACCACCACCGTGGCGAGGTATCCCTGCAGGTGGAGCAGCGAGCGCAGGTCGGGCACGCCGTCGATGGAGAACGGCCCGAACCCGTGGCCGGTGTGCCAGTAGACGATGAGGCCGAATATCGCGAGCCCCAGGGTCGCCGCGCGCAGCCCGAAGCGCAGCGCCGCCCAGATGAGGAACGGAGCACACAGGTAGGCGAGCGGAGGAATCAGGCCCATGGCGTCCGGGCGCGTGCCGAACACGTAGTTCGCGCTGATCACGAGCCCCACGTAGAGCACCACGATCTCCGGCACCCGCCGGCTCGCCTCGGCCTTCGCCTCCTTCAGCCCTTCGCGGCTCCATGCGAGGATGAGGGGCGCGGTGAGCAGCATGCCCAGCAGCGTCGAGGCGAACGTGACCGACCACTGCTCGCGGAAGGGCGCCGGAAAGCGCACGTACGAGTAGGTGGCCTCCAGGATCGCCATCGCCCCCACGAGGGGGAACATGCCCACCAGCAGGGATGACACGCCCTTCACCGAGTCGATCTGCACCCGCGGCCCCGCCAGGCGCTGCAATCCGGCGGCCACGAAGAGCGGCTGCGCGCAATTCAGGACGACGGTGCCCACGAGCCGCTGCCAAGGAAAGCCATGTTCGAGCCCGACCGCCACCGTGGCGAGCAGCACCAGCGCGAGGTACGCCGGCCAGCGCCGCGCCGGGGCCATCAGGAGCACTCCCAGGGCGAGGCCGTGGGCGGGCCAGATGAACAGCGGCAGCGTGGCGTGGATCGGCAGCCCCGCGGCGTAGGCGGCGAGCAGGTAATAGGCGGCTCCGAAGGCCACGTAGGCGAGGGCCTGCCGCACCGATGGGGCGCTCGCCGCCGCGGGGAGGGGTGGCGTCTGCGCGCTCATGCGGCCATGCCCGGCCGCGGGGGGCTTACGAACATCATGGGATTCTACGGTCAGCAGCGGTAAAATGTCCCAAACAACTACTCCAGGCCCCCACAAGGTGGAAGCCCATATCCTGGTTGTCGACGACGACGTCGCCATCCGCGAGCTGATCCGCGAGTACCTCACGGAGAACGATTTCCAGGTCTCCGTCGCGGAAACCGGCGCGGACATGGACCGCGTGCTCGGGGTGGAGATCGTCGACCTCGTGATCCTCGACCTCAAGCTGCCGGACGAGGACGGCCTCGCCATCGCGCGCCGGCTGCGCGAATCCCTCGACCTGCCCATCATCATCCTCACGGGGCGCAAGGAAGAGGCCGACCGCATCATGGGCCTCGAGCTGGGGGCCGACGACTACGTGACCAAGCCGTTCAGCAACCGCGAGCTCCTCGCCCGGGTGCGCGCGGTGCTGCGGCGCACGGAAGGCAAGCGCGCCTCGCGCCGCGGCGAGACGGTGCGGGCGTACCGCTTCGCCGGCTGGGAGCTCAACACCGGCACCCGGAAGCTCAAGGGTCCCGAGAACAAGAACGTGGAGCTCACCAACAGCGAGTACGCGCTGCTGGTGGCTTTCCTGCGCGCCCCGCAGCGCATCCTCACCCGCGACCAGCTGCTCGAGTCGAGCCGCCTGCACGACGACATCTACGACCGTTCCATCGACGTCCAGATCCTTCGCCTGCGCCGCAAGATCGAGGAAAGCCCCAACCAGCCCACGCTCATCCGCACGGAGCGCGGCGCGGGCTACTACCTCAACTCCACCGTCGAAACCGTGTGAACGCCTCCGCGCTGCCGATCGACGCCATCCTCGCGGTGGTCGTCGTCTGGTTCGCGATCGGGCTGGCGGGCGTCGCCGCGCTGCACAGCACGCGCCTGGTGGCCTACGGACTCTTCCCCCTCTCGGCGCTGGCGAGCCTCGCGCTCGCGGGCTACGCGCTCGCGGCACTCCCTGGCGGGGCGCAGACCGCGATCCTCGCCATCGGCCTGCCGGGCCTTCCCTTCCACCTTCGCCTGGACGCCCTCTCGGCCTTCTTCCTCGCAGTGCTGGGACTAGCGAGCGCGGGCATCTCCATCTTCGCCGGGGGCTACTTCCGCGCGGGCGAGGGGACGCCGCCGGGCCTCATGTGCCTGCAGTACCACGTGTTCCTCGCCTCCATGGCGATGGTGCTGCTCGCCGACGACGCGTACGCCTTCATGGTGTGCTGGGAGCTGATGGCGCTCTCCTCGTTCTTCCTGGTGACGACCAACCACCGCATCCCCGAGATCCAGCGCGCGGGTTTCCTGTACCTGCTGCTCGCCCATATCGGCGCCATCGCGATCCTGCTCTGCTTCGGCGTGCTGCAGGCCAACACCGGTGACTACACGTTCGCCAACATGCGCGCGCAGCACCTCTCGCCCTTCTGGGCCTCCGCCGCGTTCCTGCTGGCGCTCTTCGGGTTCGGCGCCAAGGCGGGCATCCTGCCGCTGCACGTGTGGCTGCCCGAGGCGCACCCCGCGGCGCCCTCCCCGGTCTCCGCGCTCATGAGCGGCGTGATGCTGAAGACCGCGATCTACGGCCTGGCGCGGGTCACCTTCGACCTCGTGCACACGCCGATCTGGTGGTGGGGCGTCGTCGCCCTCGCGGTGGGGCTCGCCACGGCGCTCTTCGGGGTGGTGTTCGCGGCCGCCCAGGTGGACATGAAGCGGCTGCTCGCGTACTCGTCGATCGAGAACATCGGGCTCATCGTGGTGGCCTTCGGCCTCGCGATCGTGTTCACGGCCTACCGGATGCACTCGCTCGCCGCGCTCGCGATGACCGCGATGCTCTACCACTGCCTGAACCACGCGATCTTCAAGAGCCTGCTCTTCCTCGGCACCGGCTCGGTGCTGCACGCCACCCACGAGCGCAGCCTCGGCAAGCTGGGCGGCCTCATGCGCTACATGCCGTGGGTGGCGGTCACGACCCTCGCCGGCGTGATCGCGAGCGCGGGCCTGCCGCCTTCCAACGGCTTCGTCTCCGAGTGGCTCCTGCTCCAGAGCTTCCTCTTCACGGGCGCGCTTCCCAACCCGTACCTCAAGATGCTGGCGCCGGTCTTCGCCGCGGGCGTGGCACTCGTGGCCGCGCTGGCGGGGTACGTGATGGTCAAGTTCTTCGGCGTGATCTTCCTCGGCAAGCCGCGGGAGGAGAAGCTCTCGGAGGCGCGCGACGCCGGCGCCCTCGAGCGCCTGGGCCTCGCGTGGCTCACCGCGGGCTGCGTGCTGCTGGGGCTCTTTCCCGTGGCCGTGATCGAGGTGATCGACCCGGTTCCCTTCGCCCTCGTCGGGCGCGGGCTCGCGCAAAGCGGGCACATCGGCGACTGGATGATGCTCGCCCCCGTGACGGCGGAGCGCGCCTCCTACAGCCCGCTCGTCGTGCTCGTGGCGACCCTCGCGATCGTGCTGGTGGCGATCCTCGTCGTGCACCGCGTCTACCACGGCCGGGTGCGCCGGGCGCCTGCCTGGGGCTGCGGCTTCCCCGCGGGGACGGCGCGCATGCAGGACACCGCCGAGGGCTTCGGGCAGCCCATCCGCCAGATCTTCGAGCCGTTCTACCGCATGAAGCGCGAGCTGCCCACCGCCTTCGACTCCCATCCGCGCTATCGCGTGACGGTGGAAGACCCGCTCTGGGCCTGGGTGTACCTGCGCATCGCGGCGGCCACGGACCGGATCTCGCGCTTCGTGGGGCTCATGCAGCGAGGACGGATCTCGATCTACCTGCTCTACAGCTTCATCACCCTCGTGACACTGCTCTTCCTCACCCAGGCATGAACCTCGAAGGCATCCTCGCCCAGCTGACCGCCATGGTCGTGGCCCTGGTGCTTGCGCCCCTGCTCGTGGGATGGGTGAACCAATGCCGCGCGTGGCTGCAGAACCGCCGCGCGCCACCCCTCACGCAGCAGTTCCGCACGCTGCACAAGCTCTTCTGCAAGGAATCGGTCGTGGCCTACGACGCCACCGCCCTCTTCCGCCTGACGCCCTACATCGTCTTCGGCTGCATGCTGCTCGCGTGCATGATCATCCCGACGCTCTCGACGAACCTGCCCCTCGCCCCCGCCGCCGACGCGATCGCCCTGGTGGGCCTCTTCGCCCTGGCGCGGCTCTTCATCTCGCTCGCGGCCATGGACATCGGCACCGCGTTCGGCACGATGGGGGCGCGCCGGGAGATGCTGGTGGGCTTCCTCGCCGAGCCCGCGTTCCTGATGGTGCTCTTCACCGCCTCGCTCATCTCCAACTCGACCTCGCTCGCCACCATCGTGGGTACCCTCGCCCACCGCGAGCTCACCATCCTTCCCAGCCTCGCCTTCGCGGGCGTGGCATTCACGATGGTCTCGCTCGCCGAGAACGCGCGCATCCCCGTGGACAATCCCGCGACCCACCTCGAGCTCACCATGATCCACGAGGCGCTGGTGCTCGAGTACTCGGGCCGGCACCTGGCGCTCATGGAATGGGCCGCCTCCCTCAAGCTCTTCGCCTACTCGTGCGCGGGCCTGGCGCTCTTCTTCCCCTGGGGGGTGGCGGAAGCCAACGACCGCGTGGCGCTCGCCTTTGCGCTCCCCGTGCTGGTGGCGAAGCTCGCCGCGGGCGGATTCGCCCTCGCGCTGATCGAGACCATCCTCGCCAAGATGCGCATCTTCCGCGTGCCCGAGTTCCTCGCCACCGCGTTCCTGCTGGGCGTGCTGGCGCTGCTCGTGCACCTGCTGCTGGGAGCGTGATGACCTCGTTCTCGACCCAGCTCGTGAACCTCTTCGCCGCGGTGCTGCTGCTGATCGCCTTCGCGATGCTGTCCCAGCGGCGCATCGTGGCGCTCATCAACCTCTTCGCGCTGCAGGGCCTGGCGCTCGTGGGCTCCACGGTCACGGTGGCCTACGCGACCGGGCAGCACCACCTCTACTACTCGGCGGGCATCACCTTCGCGCTCAAGGTCGTCGTGCTGCCGCTCATCCTGCACCGGCTGATCCGCAAGCTGAACGTGAAGTGGGACATCGAGACCCTCATCAACATCCCGTCGATGATGCTGGTGGGCATCGTGCTCGTGATCTTCGCGTTCAACCTGGCGCTGCCGATCTCGGAGTTCTCCCGCTCGGTCTCCCGCGGCACCCTCGGCATCGCGCTCGCCTGCGTGCTGATGTCGTTCCTCATGATGATCACCCGCTCGAAGGCGGTGCCGCAGGTGATCGGGTTCCTGTCGATGGAGAACGGGCTCTTCTTCGCGGCCACGAGCGCCACCTTCGGCATGCCCATGGTGGTGGAGCTGGGCATCGCGCTCGACGTCCTGGTGGGCATGGTGATCCTCGGCGTCTTCATGTTCCAGATCCGCGAGCAGTTCGACTCCCTCGACATCAGCCACCTCGAGAAGCTGAAGGAAGACTGATGGACCCGCTCCTCGTCCTGCTCGCCACCCCGCTCGCCGGCGGCTTCTTCCTGTGGGCGCTGGGCGAGCGCGACAGCGCTCCGGAAGTCAACTGCGCCTTCAGCTTCGCCACCTTCGTGGCCGCCGCGTGGATCACCGAGGAAGTGGTCTCCGGCGGGCCTATCACCGGCTTCCAGGAGCAGTTCTTCGTCGATCCGCTCAACGTGTTCCTGGTGTCGCTCACCGCGTTCGTGGCGTTCACGACCTCGCTCTTCTCCCGGCCCTACATGCGCACCGAGCGCGACAAGGGCCGCATGACCCCGGGCCGGCTCAGGCTCTACCACAGCATGTACCAGGTATTCACGTTCACGATGCTGCTGGCACTCACCACGAACAACCTGGGCATCCTGTGGGTCGCCATGGAGGCGGCCACGCTCGCCACGGTGCTGCTGGTCTCGGTGTACCGCACGGCGGCCTCCCTCGAGGCGGCGTGGAAGTACTTCATCCTCTGCGGCGTGGGCATCGCCCAGGCGCTCTTCGGGACGATCCTGCTGTATTTCGCGGCCGAGCGCGTGCTGGGCGCCGAGGGCAACGCGCTGCTCTGGACGCACCTGAACATGGTGAAGGGCCAGCTCGAGCCCGCGATCATGTCGCTCGCCTTCGTGTTCCTGCTCGTGGGATACGGCACCAAGGTGGGGCTGGTGCCGCTGCACAACTGGCTCCCCGACGCCCACGCCGAAGGCCCCACGCCGATCTCGGCGGTGCTCTCGGGCCTGCTGCTGAACGTGGCACTCTACAGCGTGATCCGCTGCAAGGTGCTCGCCGACGGGGCGCTCGCCTCGCGCTTCGCGAGCAACATGATGATGGGCTTCGGGCTCCTGTCCATCGTGGTGGCCGCGTTCTTCCTCTCCCGGCAGCGCGACATCAAGCGCATGTTCGCGTATTCCTCCATCGAGCACATGGGCTTCGTGACCTTCGCCTTCGGCATGGGCGGGCCCATCGCGAACTTCGCGGGGCTGTTGCACATGACGGTGCATTCGCTCGTGAAGAGCGCCATCTTCTTCGCCGTCGGGCACGCCGCGCAGAAGGCGGGCACCCAGGTGATGGAGGACATCCGCGGATTGCTGCGGGTGAGCCCGAGGGTGGGATGGGGCCTCATGATCGGCACCCTCGCGATCCTCGGCATGCCGCCCTTCGGCGTCTTCGCGAGCGAGTTCCTGATCCTCACGACCGCGATGCGCGAGCACCCGTGGGCCACGCCCATCCTGCTCCTGGCGCTGGGCGTCGCCTTCGCCGCGATCTTCAGCCGCGTGCAGCCCATGGTCTTCGGCGAGAGCACGTTGAAGCCCCTGCCGTACCAGCCGGCGCTGGCGCCGGTGTTCATCCACCTGGGGCTGGGGCTGCTCCTGGGCCTGTACATCCCTCCCTATCTCGCGGCCTGGTACCAGCAGGCGGCGAAACTCCTCGGCTGACCATGCGCATCCCCGGCATGCCCCACGCGACGCAACCGCTCGGCGGCGAGGTTCCCGCGGCGTGGGCGCGGGTGGACGCGGCCGCGTGGAGCGAGGCGGCGGTGCGGGCGCGGGAGAGCGGATGCCGCCTCGTCGCACTCTGGGGCGCGGACCATCGCGATCGCGACGGGGCGTATTCCATCCTCGCGGCGTACGGGGTGCCGCAGGGACTGTGCGTGATCGAGCTGCCCGTGGACGGGGCGCGCGCGGCCTATCCCGACCTCTCCGGGATCTTTCCCACGGCCAATCGGCAGCAGCGGGCGACCCGGGACCTGCTGGGCCTCGAGCCCGAGGACGGCGAGGTGGACACGCGCCGGTGGCTGCGGCACGGGGCGTGGCGCGAGAGCGAATACCCGCTGCGGGACGATTTCCACCGCGACGGGGCGCGCGCGCCCGAAGCCGACGCCTATTCCTTCGTGCGCGTGGAAGGCGACGGCGTGCACGAGATCGCCGTGGGCCCGATCCACGCGGGCATCATCGAGCCCGGCCATTTCCGCTTCTCGGTGGTGGGCGAGAAAGTGCTGCGCCTCGAGGAACGCCTGGGCTACACCCACAAGGGCATCGACCGGCGCTTCGGGGATTTCACCGTCGCCGAAGGCGGCAAGCTCGCGGGCCGCATCTCGGGCGATTCCACCGTCGCGTACGCCTGGGCCTACGCGCAGGCGGCCGAATCCGTGCTGGGCGTCGCGCCGCCGCCGCGCGCGCGCTGGCTGCGCTCGGTGATGCTCGAGCGCGAGCGCATCGCCAACCACCTGGG
>JAAOZZ010000441.1 GCA_012274175.1 Betaproteobacteria bacterium | reverse complement strand
TGGTCGCTCATGTCGATCATCTGCATCGGCCTCTTCGTGGGGGCCATGGGCAAGAGCGCTCAATTCCCGCTGCACGTGTGGCTGCCCGACTCCATGGAAGGCCCGACCCCGATCTCGGCGCTGATCCACGCGGCGACGATGGTGACCGCCGGCATCTTCATGGTGGCGCGCATGTCGCCGCTCTTCGAGCTTTCCCCCACAGCGCTCTCGGTGGTCACCTACGTCGGCGCGATCACCATGTTCTTCATGGCGCTGGTGGCCATCGTGCAGTACGACATCAAGCGGGTGGTGGCCTATTCGACCCTCTCGCAACTGGGGTACATGACGGTGGCGCTGGGAGCGTCGGCCTACCCGGTCGCGATCTTCCACCTCATGACCCACGCCTTCTTCAAGGCGGTGCTCTTCCTCGGCGCGGGCTCGGTCATCGTCGCGCTGCACCACGAGCAGGACATGCGCAAGATGGGCGGGCTCGCGAAGTACATGCCCATCACCTACGCGACGATGCTGATCGGGGCGCTCGCCAACGCGGGGATCCCGCCGTTCGCGGGATTTTTCTCCAAGGACTCGATCATCGAGGCGCTCGCGATCTCGCACGTGCCCGGCCACACATTCGCCTACGTGCTGGCACTCGGGGCGGTCTTCGTGGGCGCGCTCTACTCCTTCCGGCTGATGTTCTACGCCTTCCACGGCGCGGAGCGCTTCGAGGCCGGCCACGCCGGCGCCGGCGCGGCTCACGGGATCGAGGAGCCGCAACACGAGGCGATGCACGGCAAGCCGCACGAGAGCCCGTGGGTGATCACCGTTCCGCTGGTGCTGCTCGCCATTCCCTCGGTCCTCATCGGCGCGATGGCGATCGGGCCCATGCTCTACGGCGGCTGGTTCGAGGGCTCCATCGCGCCCACCGCCACGATGGAGGAGATGGCGCGCGAATTCCACGGCTGGCTGCCCATGGCGCTGCACGCCTTCGCCTCCCTGCCCCTGTGGCTCGCCCTCGCCGGGGTCGCCACCGCGTGGTACTTCTACATCGCCCGGCCCGACCTGCCGGCGGTGGTCAAGGCGAAGGCCGGATTCCTCGCCACCGTGCTCGACCACAAGTACTATCTCGACGAATTCAACGACTGGTTCTTCGCCGGAGGAGCCCGGCGCCTGGGCAACGGCCTGTGGCTGTGGGGCGACAAGACCCTGATCGACGGCATCATGGTGAACGGCACGGCGCGCCTGATCGGCTGGTTCGCGGGGGTCGCGCGCCGCGTGCAGACCGGCTACATCTACCACTATGCGTTCACGATGATCTTCGGCGTGTTCGCGCTCTTGAGCTTCTTCTGGGTCTACCTGCGCAAGCTCTAGGCCCCGCACACAACGACAACAATAACGATGTTCCAGGGATACCTCCTCTCGCTCGTCATCTGGCTGCCGATCGCCTTCGGCATCGCCGTGCTCGCCATCGGAAACGACCGCAACCCGGGGCCCGCGCGCTGGACGGCGCTCGCCGGCTCGGTGCTGGGCCTCGCGGTGTGCATCCCCCTCTGGACCGGCTTCCAGCCCGTGGCCGGGATGCAGTTCGTGGAGCTCTCGCCCTGGATCGCGCGCTTCAACGTGAGCTACCACCTGGGGGTGGACGGCATCGCCATGCCCCTCGTGCTGCTGAACAGCCTGATGACGGTGCTGGTGGTCATCGCCCACTGGAAGGTGGTCACCGACAAGGTGGCGCAGTACCTGGCCGCGTTCCTCATCATGTCGGGGCTCATCAACGGCGTCTTCGCGTCCCTGGACGCGATCCTCTTCTACGTCTTCTTCGAGGCGATGCTGATCCCGATGTTCCTCATCATCGGGGTCTGGGGCGGGCCCAACCGGGTCTACGCGGCGGTAAAGTTCTTCCTCTACACGCTGCTGGGGTCGCTGCTCATGCTGGCGGCGTTCATCTACCTCTACAACCAGACCAACGGCAGCTTCGAGATCGCCGACTTCCAGGCGCTCGCGATCCCCATGGGGCCGCAGATCCTGATCTTCCTCGCGATGTTCATGTCCTTCGCGGTGAAGGTCCCCATGTGGCCGGTGCACACGTGGCTGCCGGACGCCCACGTGGAGGCCCCCACGGGCGGCTCGGTGATCCTCGCGGCGATCACCCTCAAGATCGGGGGCTACGGCTTCCTGCGGTTCAACCTGCCGATCGCGCCCGACGCCTCCCATTACCTGGCCGGCTTCATGATCACGCTCTCCCTCGTCGCCGTGGTCTACATCGGGCTCGTGGCGCTGGTGCAGTCCGACATGAAGAAGCTCATCGCCTACTCGTCCATCTCCCACATGGGGTTCGTGACCCTCGGCTTCTTCCTCTTCAACTCCGACGGGATGCTGGGCGGGATGCTGCAGATGGTCTCCCACGGTTTCGTGTCGGCGGCGCTCTTCCTGTGCGTGGGCGTGCTCTACGACCGCCTGCATTCGCGCCAGATCTCCGATTACGGCGGGGTGGCCAACCGCATGCCCGTGTTCGCCGCGTTCTTCGTGCTCTTCGCCATGGCCAACTCGGGCCTGCCGGGCACGAGCGGCTTCGTGGGCGAGTTCACCGTCGTGCTGGGCACCATGCAGGTGAGCTTCTGGTACGCCTTCCTCGCGGCGACCACCCTCATCACCGGCGCCGCCTACACGCTCTGGATGGTGAAGCGCGTGGTCTACGGCGAGGTCGCCAACGAGCACGTGGCCGCGCTGAAGGACGTGGGCGCGCGCGAGCTCTCGTTCCTCGTGATCCTCGCGGTGGCCGTGCTCGCCATGGGCGTGTATCCGAAACCCCTAGCCGCGGTGATGGACCCCACCATCCAGGAGCTCCTGCGCCACGTGGCGCAGGGCAAGCT
>JAAOZZ010000440.1 GCA_012274175.1 Betaproteobacteria bacterium | reverse complement strand
GGGGGGTCTTGGGGCTGGAATGGGGCTTCAATCGGTTATCAATCAGGTATTTGAGCTGTAATCCTGAGATTCATTCGAAATGTTGTCACGAACCCGTATTCTTTGCTATGGTGTCGCCTGCCCCCAGAGGAATCCGGCTTCCGTGAACCGCCTTCTCGCCATTGTCTTCGTGGCCGTCCTTTCCGTGTCCGCTTCGGCCGCGGGCAAGGCCGCGCACAAGACGCACGCCACCCATTCGGCCGGCATCGCGGAGCTCACCGCCGACGGCAACCCGCGCGTGCAATCCTCGGGCGTGATGGTGCTCGATCCCACCACGGGCCAGACCCTCTTCGCGAAGAACGCCGACCAGCAGGCGCCCATCGCCTCCATCACCAAGCTCATGACGGCGATGGTGGTGCTCGATGCGAAGCTGCCCCTGGACGAGGCGATCGAGATCACCCGCGACGATATCGATCTCATCAAGAACACGAAGTCCCGCCTGCCCATCGGCAGCCATTTCCGCCGCGACGACCTGCTGCGCCTCGCCCTCATGGCGAGCGACAACCGCGCGGCCTCCGCGCTCGGGCGCAACTATCCCGGCGGCCTTCCCGCGTTCGTCGCCGCGATGAATGCGAAGGCGATGTCCCTGGGGCTCACGCAGACCCACTATGTCGACTCCTCGGGGCTTTCCCCCGAGAACGTGTCGAGCCCCGCCGACCTGGGCAAGCTCGTGGCCACCGCCTCAGGCTACGACCTGATCCGCGACTTCACCACCACGAGCGCGGTGAGCGTGCAGCTCCCGGATTCGAAGCGCAAGCTCTCCTTCGTGAACACCAACGTGCTCGTGCGCCACTCCGACTGGAAGATCGGGCTGTCGAAGACGGGCTACATCAACGAGGCCGGCAAGTGCCTCGTGATGCAGGCGATGATCGCCAACCAGCCCATCGTGATCGTGCTCCTCGACTCGTGGGGCCGCCTCACCCGCATCGGGGACGCGAACCGCATCCGCCGCTGGCTCGAGAAGAACCCGGCCAAGCTCCTGGCGAGCGGACAGCTGCACCCGGGCTGACCGGGTCCCCCCGTTTCCTCGCGTCGTGACGGGGCTCGCCCGCCCATGACCGTCCAGCAGCGCTACCTGGATCTGCTTCGCCGGTCGCTGATCAACGAGCTCTACCTCGAGAACGACGCGCGCCTGCTCTATGTCCTGGGCGCGCTCCAGGTGGGGCAGGGCATCGAAGGCGACGTCCTGCGCAATATCCGGACGCGGCGCCCGGCGCTCGTGGCCAAGCTCGCCGCGGATCGCGAGGAAGGCAGCCCCTGGTGGAACGTGCCGGTGAGGCAGGCCGACGGCACCGAGCAGATCGTGAGCATGCGCAACTTCTGCGATTTCACCCACTCGATGATCGGCGCGAAACGCATGCGCAACATCGAGGAATGCCTGGACCGGGTCCGCGAGGAGAACATTCCCGGCGATGTCGCCGAGACCGGCGTCTGGCGGGGCGGCGCGGCGGTCTTCATGCGCGGATACCTCGCGGCGTACGGCATGGACGATCGCCTCGTGTGGGCGGCGGATTCCTTCGAGGGATTGCCCAAGCCCACGTCGCAAGCGGATCTCGGATTCGATTATTCCTCCGCGACCACGCCGATTCTCGCGGTGTCGCTCGACGAAGTGCGGGAGCTCTTCGAGCGCTACGGGCTGCTGGACGACGGCGTGCGCTTCCTCAAGGGATGGTTTCGCGACACGTTGCCGGCCGCCCCGATAAAGGCCCTGTCGCTGCTGCGCCTGGATGGCGACCTGTACGAGTCCACCCGCGACGGCCTCCAGGCGCTCCACGACAAGGTGGTGCCCGGCGGCTTCATCCTGGTGGATGACTACGGCGACTTCCCCCCGTGCCGCAAGGCCGTCGACGAGTTCCGCGCAGAACGGGGCATCGATGCGCCGATCGTGAAGGTGGATTGGTCCGGCGTGTACTGGCGCAAGGCGGCCTGAACGCGCTCAGTCCTCGTCTTTCCACTCCTTCATTTTCGACAGGTCGATCTTCTTGTCGAGCACCTTGCTGTCGTTGAAGAAGACGCGCATCACCGCGACGTACGCCACGACGACCACCAGGCCTACGACGACGGCTACCAGTACGACGCGATCCATGGGCTGCCTCCTGCGGCCGTGAGGCCTCGGCAGGTCAGACAAGTTCCTCGCGCACAAGTGCCGCGCCGGCGCCCAGGGCGGAGAGCTTGCCCGCGGCGACGTCCCGGGGAAGCGGCACCATGCCGCAATTGGTGCAGGGATAGAGGCGGTCGCGCGGGACGTGCTTCAACGCCTCGCGGATCACCTTCGCGACTTCCTCCGGCGTTTCCACGCGCGTGGTGGCCACGTCGATGGATCCCACCAGCACGTCCTTGCCCTCGAGCAGCGCGATCAGGTCGATGGGCACCCGGGAGTTCGCGCATTCGAGGGACACCTGGTCGATGGAGGAGCGGGCGAGCAGCGGGAAGGTCTGCTCGTACTGGCGCCACTCGTTGCCGAGCGACTTCTTCCAGGTGATGTTGGCCTCGATGCCGTAGCCGTAGCAGATGTGCACCGCGGTCTTGCACGTAAGGCCTGCGCGCGCGCGCTCGAGCGCGGCGATGCCCCAGTCGCGCACCTCGTCGAAATAGACGTTGAACGCGGGCTCGTCGAACTGGATCACGTCCACGCCCAGGGCGGCGAGCTCGCGCGCCTCCTGGTTGAGGATCCCGGCGAAGGCCATGGCGAGCTTCTCGCGGCTGCCGTAGTGCTCGTCGTGGAGCGTGTCCACCATGGTCATGGGACCGGGCAGCGTGAACTTGATCGCGTGGGTCGTGGCCGAGCGCAGGAACCGCACGTCCTCGGAATGCACCGGCGCGGGCCGGGTGACCGGTCCCACCACCTGCGGCACGTTCGCGTCGTAGCGGTTGCGGATGCGCACGGTCTTCAGGTTCTTGAAGTCGATGCCCTCGAGCTTTTCCATGTAGCCGTTCACGAAATGCCGGCGCGTCTGTTCGCCGTCGGTCACGATGTCGATGCCGGCCTTCTCCTGCAGCGAGAGCACGAGGCGCACCGCGTCGCGCTTGCCTTCCTCGAGCGCGCGGCCTTCCAGCTTCCACGGCGCCCACAGCTTCTCCGGCTCGGCGAGCCACGCGGGTTTCGGCAGGCTTCCGGCGATGGTGGTGGGCAGCAGCGGCAGGGCCATGGGAAGCCTCCTCATTCGTAGCGGTTGGAAAGCGTGCCGATGCCGTCGATGGTCACCGCGACGTCGCTCCCGGGCTTCATCGAGCCCACGCCGATCGACGTTCCGCAGCAGATCACGTCGCCGGGCTCGAGGGTCATGTCCCGGGAGATCAGGCTCACCAGGCGCGCCGGCGGGAAGATCATGTCGGAGACCGGATAGCTCTGCCGCTCCTGGCCGTTCAGCGTGAGCTTCACCGTGAGCGCCGCGGGGTCGAGGCCCGTGGCGACCACGGGGCCGAAGACGCCGAAGGTGTCGAAGCTCTTCGAGCGCACCCATTGGGCGAAGGAGGCGTCCCGCTGGATGATCTCGGCGGCGGTCACGTCGTTCACGCAGGTGTAGCCGAAGATGGCGCCGGGTGCCTCGGCCTCGCCCACCGCCTTGCAGCGCCGGCCGATCACGATGCCGAGCTCGCCTTCGTAGACCACCTTGCCGTCATAGGACTCGGGCTTGCGGATGGTCGCGCCGTGGGCGAGGAAGGAGCTGGGCGCCTTCAGGAAATAAAGCGGCTCGGGTGGAACCGCCTGCTGGAGCTTCGCCGCGAGGGCGTGGAAATTGTTCCAGAGCGCGATCATCTTGGAGGGGTTCGTGGGCGTGAGCACCTTCACCGCGTCGAGCGGGAGCGTTTGTCCCGTGGGCCGCGGGGACGCGAACAGGTCGCCCTCGTGGACCGCGATGGTGCCTCCCTCGAGCCGGCCGAACCCGGCGCGGCCGCCCGCTTCATAACGCATCCACAACGCCATCGCGCCTGCCTCCTTTTCGAGGGGGCCAGTGTAGCGC
>JAAOZZ010000439.1 GCA_012274175.1 Betaproteobacteria bacterium | reverse complement strand
CCGCCGCCGCCACCTCGCCGCGGCGAGCTCCCGCGCGCGCCTCTTCGCGCAATTCCGGACGCTGCGGGGCCACGCGCTTCGCCACCACGCGCTGCACGAGGCGTTGCGCGAGCTCCACGGCCGTCCCTGGCGCGAATGGCCGGAGGAATATCGCGACCCCGCTTCGGAGTCGGCGCGGCGCTTCGCGCGCGAGCATCCGGAGGACGTGGGGCTGCACGAGTACGTCCAATGGCAGGCGGACCTGCAGCTCGCCCGCGCCCAGCAGCTTTGCCGCGACCTCGGCATGGCGGTGGGCCTGTACACCGACCTCGCCATTTCCATCTCTCCCGACGGCTCCGAGGCCTGGGCCAACCAGCGCCTGTACGCGCCGGGCGTGAGCGTCGGCGCTCCACCCGACGCGTTCAACCCGCGGGGCCAGGACTGGGGGCTGCCGCCGTTCGCACCCATGGGCCTGCGGGAAGCGGCGTTCGCCCCGCTCGCGGCCACGCTGCGCGCCAACATGTTGCACGCGGGGGCGCTGCGCATCGACCACGTGATGGGGCTCGCCCGCCTGTGGTGGGTCCCGGCCGGCTCTCCCGCTTCCGAGGGCGCCTACGTGCGCTACCCGCTCGAGGAGCTGCTCGGCATCGTGGCCCTCGAGAGCCATCGCGCGCGCTGTCTCGTGATCGGCGAGGACCTGGGCACCGTGGCGGAGGAGCTGCGCCGTCGCCTGGAATCCGCCGGCGTGCTCTCGTACCGGCTGCTGCTCTTCGAGCGCGACGGCGCAGGGTTCAAGCCGCCGGCGTCCTATCCGAGGGGCGCCCTCGTGGCGTGGTCCACCCACGACCTGCCCACCTTCGCCGGATGGTGGCGGGAAGGAGACCTGCGCACACGCGTGCGCCTGGGAATGCTGGACGGGAACGAGGCGCGAGCGCAGCACGAGGAGCGTGCGGCCGCGCGTGCGGCCCTCGTGGCCGCCCTCGCGCGCGAGGGGCTCGTCACGGCGGGCAGCGCGAGCGACACGCACCTCACCGAAGAAATCGCGCTAGCCGTCCAGGCGTTTGCCGCCCGCGCGCCCGCCGCGGTCATGGTGGTGCAGATGGAGGACGTGCTCCTCGTGCCGGAGCAGGCGAACCTTCCCGGCACCGTCGACGAGCACGCGAACTGGCGGCGCAAGCTGCCGCTCCCGCTCGAAGCGTGGTCGCGCGATGGGCGCGTGCGCCGCACTGCCCGCACGCTCGCCGCCCTGCGCGGAAAGTCGCGGGCACGCCCCGTGCGAGCCCCGGGACTGGAACGCGCGCGCATCCCGCGCGCCACCTACCGGCTGCAACTGCACGGCGGGTTCACCTTCCGCGACGCCACCGCCCTCGTGCCCTATCTCGCGCGCCTCGGCGTGAGCCACGTGTACTGCTCGCCTTACCTGCGCGCGCGTCCCGGCAGCAAGCACGGCTACGACATCATCGACCACGAGCACCTGAATCCCGAGATCGGGAGCCGGGAGGACTTCGACGCGTTCGTGGCCGCGCTCTCGGCCCACGACATGGCACAGGTGATGGACATCGTGCCCAACCACATGGGCGTGCTCGCCGCCGACAACGCGTGGTGGCAGGACCTGCTGGAGAACGGGCCCGCCTCGGCGCTCGCGGATTATTTCGACATCGACTGGCGCCCGCCCGCCGAGCACCTGGCCAACCGCGTGCTGCTGCCGATCCTGGGCGACCACTACGGCGTGGAGCTCGCCGCGGGGGCCCTCGTGCTGGGCTTCGAGCCCGAGGCCGGCGCCTTCGCCGTGCGCTACCACGCCCACCGGCTGCCGATCGACCCGCGCGAATACCCGCGCATCCTCGCCTCCGCGGCGCGCAGCCTCGAGGCGCTCGAAGACTCCCACCCGCACCAGGCCCAGGCGCTGCGCTCGCTCCTGGAGGCGTTCGCGCGCCTGCCGCGCCGGGGCGAGCGCGCGCGCGCGCGCACCGACGAGCGCAACCTCGAGAAGGAGATCGCGAAAGGAAGGCTCGCCTCGCTCGCGGCCTCGAGCGGTGCGGTGCGCGAGGCCATCGCGCTCGCCGTGGACGCGATCAACGGCAGGCCCGACGACCCGGCGAGCTTCGACGCGCTGCACGAGCTGCTCGAAGCCCAGGCGTTTCGCGTCGCCTACTGGCGCGTGGCCTCCGACGACATCAACTACCGGCGCTTCTTCGACGTGAACGACCTGGCGGCGCTGCGCCAGGAGAACGAGGCCACGTTCGAGGCCACCCATCGCCTGGTGGTGGGCCTCGTGAACGAAGGCTCCGTGCAGGCGTTGCGCATCGACCACCCCGACGGGCTCTACGATCCGAAAGCCTACTTCGCCCGGCTCTTTGAGCGTTGCGCGCGCCCGCCCTACGTGGTGGTGGAAAAGATCGTGGCGCCGTTCGAGAACCTGCCCGAGGATTGGGCCGTCCACGGCACCACCGGTTATCGCTTCGCCAATGTGGTGAACGGGCTCTTCGTGGACCCTTCAGGCGAATCGCGGCTCACGCGCACCTACCAGCAGTTCATCGGGGATGCGACGCCGTTCGCCGAGATCGCCCGGCGCGCTCGGCGCATGGTCCTGCGCACCGCGCTCGCGAGCGAGCTCACCGTGCTCGCGAGCCGCCTCACGGGCATCGCCCGCGCCGACCGCGACACGCGCGACTTCACGTTCAACACCCTGCGGGAAGGGCTCGTGGAAGTGCTCTGCGCCTTTCCGGTCTATCGCACCTACGTGGACGACCAGGTGCACCCGGACGACCGGCGCTACATCGATTGGGCCGTCGCCCGGGCGCGCTCGGCGAGCCGGGCACCCGACGTGGGCGTCTTCGACTTCATCCGCGAGGCGCTGCTCTGCGAGCTGCCCGCGCGCACGCCCGCGCTCGCCGCCTCGGTGCGGCATTTCGCGCGCAAGTTCCAGCAGCTCTGCGCCCCGGTGATGGCCAAGGGCGTGGAGGACACCGCGGTCTACCTGTACAACCGGCTGGTCTCGTTGAACGACGTGGGGGGAGATCCCACGGAGTTCGG
>JAAOZZ010000438.1 GCA_012274175.1 Betaproteobacteria bacterium | reverse complement strand
AGGCGGCTGAGGGAACCGAGAAAGGCCGCGAGCGGATTGGCCTCGGGCTGGTTGCCCCACACGCCGACGTTGCTCGTGATGCGCGGCAGCACCTGGTCCGCGGAGATGAGCACGTTCAGCTCGGCGCAATACAGGGCCGCCTGCTCGGGAGCGTGGCCGAAGAGCGTGATTACTTCCCAGTCGCGCCCGCCGATCGGGAGCCGATCGCCGTGCATCATGCGCCGGTAGCGGGTTGGAACCGTGGGGACGCCGCGCTTGTAGCCGTTGCCGGTGCGCATCCGCTCGGGCATCAGCGAGACGTCGAGCCCGTTGCGTGCGAGGAAGGCCACGCCCGTCGCGCGATCGAACCCCGCGGTGTCGTCGTGGGCCGCGTGCGCGGAAAGGAACTCGGTGGACGTCATCCACAGGGGCGCGCCGGTCTTCTCGACGAGCCATGCCGCGCTGCCCACGTGGTCGGGATGATAGTGCGTGACGACCACGTTCTTGACGGGCTTGCCGGCGAGGAGCCCCGCGAAATGGCGCTCCCAGAGCTCCCAGGTCGCCTCCACGCCGAAGCCCGTGTCGACCAGCGTGAAGCCGTCGCCGTCGGCGAGGATCCAGAGGTTGATGTGGTCCAGCGCGAAGGGAAGCGGCATGCGGATCCACCACACGCCATCGGCGACGCCCAGGGCCTCGCCGGGTCGGGGGACGCGCTCTTCGTGGGGGAAGGTTACTTGGTCGTGAAGACCCACGTTCCGTTCCACGCAGGTCCCGGGGCGTTCTCGCGGAAATGCGCCACGCGCTTGAGGTACACCTTGTAGAGCCTCACGTCCGGCGCGGCGTAGGAAAGGGTCTTCAGCAGGTTCTCCGCCTCGTCCCAACGCTGCTTGCGGTAGAACTCGAGGACCTTGTGGAAGCGGTCGACTTCCTGCAGCGCCGACTCTCCCACCTCGCCCTGCTTGCCGAGCGGCTCGAAGATGGCCACGCCCTCGGTGCGGCCCTTGACCACCACCTTGTCGACCTCGCGGTAAACGAACCCCTGGGCGCTGTTCACGATGTTCTCGGCCACGAGGATGCCCACGCCGTATTCCTTGGTGAGGCCTTCCAGGCGCGAGGCGAGGTTCACCGCGTCTCCCATCACCGTGTAGGCGCGCCGGAACTTCGATCCCATGTCGCCCACGTTCATCTCGCCGCAGTTCACGCCCACGCCGATGTGCAGCACCGGCCAGCCGCGCTTCACGAACTCCGGGTCGAGGCCGCGGATCCGCTGCTGCATCGAGAGCGCCGCCTCCAGCGCGTGGGTGGCGTGGTCGCCGTCGACGAGGGGCGCGCCCCAGAAGGCCATGATCGCATCCCCGATGTACTTGTCGATGGTGCCGCGCTTCTCCTGGATCACCTCGGTCATCGCGGTGAGGTAGGCGTTCATCATGTCCTTGAGGCCTTCCGGCGTGAGGCCCTCGGATATGGAAGTGAAGTCGCGCACGTCGGAGAAGAGCACCGTCATGTCGCGACTCTCCCCGCGCATCGAGTACTCCTCGGGATTGCGCGACATCTGCGCCACCAGCTCCTTGGGCACGTAGGTGCCGAAGAGCCCGGTGATGAGCCGGCGCGACCGCGCTTCCATGAAGAATCCGTACGCCATGTTGAGGAAGTACAGCAGCAGCACCATCAGCATGGGCGAGGCGACGTTGAGCACGTAGTGGTGCACCTTCCAGGCGTAGAGGTTGATGCCCAGGATCGCCCCGAGCACCGCGAAGAGGATGACCGTCGAGGCGAGGGCGCTGGTGCGCGGCAGGAAGAGGGCGAGCGGAATGCCGGTGAAGATCACCAGCAGCACGGAGATCGCGATCGCCTCGGCCGGGCGCTGCATGATGGTCTGGTCGAGGATGCCGCTGATCATGTTGGCGTGCACCTCGACCCCGGGGTAATCCTCGCCCACCGGGGTGGTGCGGATGTCGAGCAGGCCCTGGGCCGAGGTGCCGACGATCACGATCTTGTCGGCGAGCTCGCTCGGGGCGAGGGTGCCGCGGATCACGTCGGTGGCGGACACGTAGCGGAAGGATCCGCGCCCGCCGCGGTACGGCACCAGCGCCGACATCGTCTCGTCCACCGGGATCTTCTTGTCGCCCACCTCGAAGGAGCTGATCCACCCCACGCTGTTGCGCCCGCTGCCGCTGGTCTCGGTGCGGATCTTGGCCGGCACGTTGCCGAGGTAGGTGCGGGTCACCGCGAGCGACATCGCCTCGTAGTAGCCGTTGTCGTACTTCATGAGCATCGGCACGCGGCGCACCAGGCCGTCGATGTCCAGGCCCGGGGAGAGGTGCCCCGCGGCGGTGGCCGCCTTCTGCAGCTCGGGGCGGTTGCCGCTGAATCCGGTGGCGATGGTGGAGCGGAACGGCACGTTGGCCTCGAGATCCTTCGCGTTGTACACCGCCGGCGGAAGCACGCCGGAGCGCTCCGACTTGGGGCTGAGGAAGAATCCCAGCACCACGGGATGCCTGGCGATCTCGGCGCCGAAGATCCGGTCGTAGTCGAAGCTCGAGCGCGAGCGTTCCAGGAAATCCTTGAACTCGGCATTGTCCCTGAGCTCGTTGTTCGCGAGGTGCTCCAGGTTGCCGAGGCCCGAGCTCGTGTCGGGCTCGGGGAACGCGACGTCGAAGCCGAGCACGCGGATCCGGTAGCGGTCGAAGAGCTGTTTCACCATGAGGGCCAGCTTGTCGCGGCTCCAGGGCCAGCGTCCCTCGGCGATGAGGCTCTTCTCGTCGATGTCGAGGATGACGATGCGCGGATCGACGGTCTCGGGCATGAACATGCGCAGCCGCGCGTCGTACGCCTGCAGCTCGAGCTGCTGCAGGAAGCGCAGTTGCAGGATCTCGCCCTCGCTCAGCAGGAAGGCGAACACGAAGAGCAGGCCCAGGCCCACCCGTGCCACCGTATTCAGGGAGAGCCGTTGCCGGAGCAGCGACGGGAGGCGCATCGAGGGCGTCTTCGTTATGGGAGGCGTGGGGGCGGCACCATCATACACCGCCCCTCGCGGCGCCCGAGGGCGCTAGGCACGGGGACGCAGCCAGCGGCCGATGGCGCGCAGCGGCGCGGTGATCCGCCACGATCGGCTGGCCTCGAGCGTGCGCACGCGCTCCTCGGCGGCGGCCGCGCGCCCCGCCCATGGATCGGCCGCCGGGGAGCCGGCCGGGCCCGCGGCTTGCGCGGGTTCCGGCGGGTAGAGCCGCAGGGTCCCTGCCTCGAGCCCTGCATCCGAAGGCGCCCCGCCGGGGCGCAGCTCAACCGCTCCCATGGCCCCCAGCACCTGCGCCAGGCGGTTCCATTCCGTGGCCAGGTGGAACCAGGCGGCGAATTCCTCGCCGGGATTGCACCAGCGCAGCTCGACGTACGCCTCGCCGTGGGGGCGCAGGAGAATCGCCTGCGCGCCCGCGACGCTGTCCGCCCCGGGCGCATCGCGCAGGAAGAGGCGACGCGGCATCGCCGAATGGCGCAGGCGTTCCAGGTCCGCCTGCCGCCGCAGGGCGCGCAGCGGATCCGCGTCGATGAAGGCCCGCAGCCGCGGCTGGAATTCCGGGTAGAGCCGGTCGACGAGGGCCTGCGCACGCTCCCGGCGCTCCGAACCCGTGTTGCCGAACGACACCTCGCCCACGTGGCGGACAAACACGTCGGCCGCGATCACGTGGCGGAATCCGGCCCGGGCCGCGCGCATGCAGAAGTCGACCTCCTCGCCGTATCCCGCGCCGTATCGCGCCTCGTCGAACGAGCCCACGGCCGCGATGCAGCGACGGGCGACGTACATGCAGAAGCCCACCGCGGTGGGGATGTCGGCGCTGCGCCCGGGGTTGGCCGCGGCAAAGGCGGCGTCGAGGCTCGCGGCCGTCTCGCCGGCGGGGAGCGCGTTGGCCTGCAGCGTGCGCGGATAGCTGCAGACGGTCGCGTTGTTGGAGAAGGGCGTCGCGGTCCCGATGGAAGGGTCGGATGCCGCGCACGCCGCGAGCCGGTCGAGCCAACCGGGGGCGACCTCGGTATCGCTGTTGAGCAGCACCACGTCGCGCGCCGGATGCAGCGCCATGCCTTCGTTGGCGGTCGCAACGAACCCGCGGTTGGCTTCGTGCGCGATCAGCGTGATGCGGCCATCCTTCGCGAGGTTGCGCAGCCATTCCCGCAGCGCAGGCTCCGGGCTCGCGTCGTCGATCACGATCACTTCGCGTGCGGTGCGGGTGCCCGCCGCCAGCACGCTTCCCAGGCAGGCGCGGGTCTCGGCCTCCCCCCGGTAGACGGGAACCACGATATCGACGGTCGCTGGCACGGGCAGGGATTATTGCATTGTTCGATTCGGCGGGGGCGGCATGTAGAATTCCCGCCCATGGCGGACGAGACGAGGCACGAGCGGCCGGTCCAGCTGCACGTGATCCACGACCTGGGCGGCGGCAGCGCGAAATGGCTCGAGGATTTCGTGCGGGCCGACACGCGCAGGACCAACCTCGTCCTGAAGTCCTTCACCCACGACGAGTCCTCCGGGGGCGGGCTCGCCCTCTTCGCCCATCCCGCCGACGAGGCGCCGCTCCAGGCCTGGAGGTTCACCATCCCGATCCAAGGCGCGGCCGCGACCCACGCGGAGTATCGCAGCGCGCTCGCGGAGATCGTCGCGGAGCACCGCGTGGGCGCGCTGCTCGTCTCCTCGCTCATCGGGCACGCCCTGGATGCGCTCGACACGGGCCTGCCCACCGTCGTCGTGATGCACGACTACTTTCCCTACTGCCCGGCGATCAACCTGCACTTCGACGGCGTATGCCGCAGCTGCGACGCACGGCGCATCGCCGAGTGCCACCGGAAGAACGCGCGCTTCAACCCGTTCCCGCGCTTCCTGCCCGATGAACGCGTGCGGGTGAGGGAGCGGTTCATGGAGCTCGTGTGCCGGCCCAACGTGACCCTGGCCGCCCCGAGCCGCTCCGTGGCGGCCAACCTCGCGCGACTGGACGAGCGCTTCGGCCAGGTCTCGATCACCACCGTTCCCCACGGTTACGGGAGGCCGCTCGAGCGCCTGCCCGTGGCCGATCCCGGGAACGATCGCCTCCGGATCCTCGTGCTCGGGCAGCTTTCCGAGGCCAAGGGCATGGAGCTCCTCGAGGATGCGCTGGGCGAGCTGCGGGGCTTCGCCGAGATCTACCTCGTGGGAGCCCGGGAAGTGGGCGAGCGCTTCCAGTACGCGCACAACGTGCACGTGGTGAGCCAATACGAGATCGACGAGCTGCCGGTGCACGTGGCCAACATCAATCCGCACGTGGGGCTGCTGATGAGCATCGTCGCGGAGACCTTCAACTACGCGCTCTCGGAGCTCATGATGCTGGGCGTGCCGGTGGCCGCCACGCGCCTCGGGAGCTTCGCCGACCGGATCCGCAACCTCGAGACCGGATACCTCTTCGAGCCCGATGCCGCCTCGATGGTGCGCGCGCTGCGTGGCATCGACGCCGACCGGGAGACCCTTTCCCGGATCCGCCGCAGCATCCGCGGGTGGCGCCCTCGATCCGCCGAGGAGATGGTCGCCGACTATCATCGGATCGTTCCGGAGGCGAGCGTCGTGGCGCGGGCGGCGATCGCGCGCGGCGAAGGTGCTTCGGGGCGGCTCGAGGGCAGCGCCGTGGCCGAAGCGGCCACCATCGCGAGCATGTGGAAGCAGGTCCGGCAGCTCAACCTGCAGCTCACGGTGGTGAACGACGCGCGCCGCCGGGCGGAACTGCAGCGCCAGCGCGATGCGCGCGAGCGCGAGGACCTGGTGGAGCGCCTGGCGGAAGCGACCGCGGCCGCCGCGCACAAGGACGCGCTCGCCGCCGAGCTCGGCAACACGACCGAGCAGCTGCGCCTACGGAACGCCCAGCTTGCCGAGGTCCATGCTTCCACCAGCTGGAGGATCTCGGCTCCTCTGCGCTGGCTGGGAGAGACGGTGCGCAAGCTGCGCATGCTGGCGCGCTGCTTGGTGGCGGCGACGCGGGATCCCTCGTCGTGGCCCGACCTTTCGCGCAGCCTCGCGCGGGCCTGGCGCTTCGGCGGCCTGCACGAGGTGAAGAAGGAGCTGGTCGCGATGCAGTCGGCCGAGGCCCATCGCGACCTCTGGGGAGAGTACCGGGAGGCCTATCGCCGCGAGGTCCGGCCCCGGATCGTGGAGCGCGTCGGGCAGATGGCCGTGCGCCCCCTGGTCTCGGTGCTCGTGCCCACGTTCGATACGCCTGAACCGATGCTGCGCCAGATGCTCGAATCCGTGCGCTCGCAGCTCTATCCCGAGTGGGAGCTGTGCATCGCGGACGACGGCTCCACCGAGCCTCACATGGAGAGGGTGCTGAAGGAGTACGCGGCCCAGGACGCGCGCATCAAGCTGCACCTCGGGCGCGAGAACCGCGGCGTCTCCCACGCCTCCAACCGGGCGCTGGAGATGGCGACGGGCGAGTTCGCGGTCCTCCTCGACCACGACGACGTGCTCGAGGACCAGGCCCTGTTCCGGGTGGCCGAGGCTGTTGTCGAGGACTCGCCGGACATGCTTTATTCCGACGAGGTGCTCGTGACGCCCGACATGTCCGATGCCCTGCGCTACGCCTTGCGGCCCGCGTATTCGCCGGAGTACCTGCGCGCCCATCCCTACATCGTCCACCTGGTCGGATTCCGCACGAGCCTGCTGCGCAGGATCGGGGGATTCGACGAGGGCCTCGCCATCTCCCAGGACTACGACCTCATCCTGCGCTCCAGCGAGAAGGCGCGCACCATCGTCCACATTCCGGAGATCCTCTATCAGTGGCGCGTACACGGCACATCGGCCGGCAGCCAGAAGATGCGCGACGTGATGGAGACCTCGAAGGCCGTCCTGCAACGCCACCTCGAGCGCTGCGGGGAGGCGGGGAGGGTGGACGACGGCGAGAGCTTCAACCTGTTCGACGTGCGCTATCCGCTCGACCCGGGCCTCAAGGTGGCGATCGTCATTCCCACCAAGAACCACCGCGACCTGGTCCGGCAGTGCATCGAGAGCATCCGCGCCACGGTGAAGGAAGCGGCGTACGACATCGTGGTGGTCGACCACGAGTCCGACGATCCGGGGACCCGCGAGTATCTCGCCTCGATCGCGGCAGAGGTAAGCGTGTTGCCCTACCATGGAGCGTTCAATTTCTCCGCGATCAACAACTTCGCGGTGAGCCGGCTCGGCCCGGGATACTCGCACTACCTTTTCTGCAACAACGACATCGAGGCGATGGCGCCGGGATGGCTGGAGCGCATGCTCGAGCTCGGGCAGCGGCCCTCGGTGGGCATCGTGGGGGCGCTGCTCTTCTATCCGGACCGCAAGACGATCCAGCATGCGGGGGTGGGCGT
>JAAOZZ010000065.1 GCA_012274175.1 Betaproteobacteria bacterium | reverse complement strand
GTGGTAGAGCACTCCTTTGGTAAGGGAGAGGTCATGCGTTCAATCCGCATCATGGGCACCAGGCATTCGCAGGCTAAACGGCAATCAACACCAACGATCTCCAGGACAGGCAATCATGGCAAAGGGCAAGTTTGAGCGCACCAAACCGCACGTGAACGTCGGCACGATCGGGCACGTGGACCACGGCAAGACGACGCTGACGGCGGCGATGACGCTGGTTTTGTCGAAGAAGTTCGGGGGCGAGGCGAAGGCCTACGACCAGATCGACGCGGCGCCGGAGGAGAAGGCGCGGGGGATCACGATCAACACGGCGCACGTGGAGTACGAGACGGCCAAGCGCCACTATGCGCACGTGGACTGTCCGGGCCATGCCGACTACGTGAAGAACATGATCACGGGGGCCGCACAGATGGATGGTGCCATCCTGGTGGTGAGTGCCGCCGACGGTCCGATGCCGCAGACGCGTGAGCACATCCTCCTGGCGCGCCAGGTGGGGGTGCCGTACATCGTGGTGTTCATGAACAAGGCCGACATGGTCGACGACAAGGAGCTCCTGGAGCTCGTCGAGATCGAGGTGCGCGAGCTATTGAGCAAGTACAAGTTTCCCGGGGACAAGACTCCGATCATCATCGGTTCGGCGCTGAAGGCGCTGGAGGGTGACACGGGGGAGCTGGGCGAAGTGGCGATCATGAAGCTGGCCGATGCGCTGGACAGCTACATTCCCACCCCGGAGCGCGCCGTCGAGGGTGCGTTCCTGATGCCGGTGGAGGACGTGTTCTCCATCTCGGGCCGGGGCACGGTGGTGACGGGCCGGGTGGAGCGCGGGGTGTGCAAGGTGGGCGACGAGATCGAGATCATCGGGCTCAAGCCCACGCAGAAGACCATCTGCACGGGCACCGAGATGTTCCGCAAGCTGCTGGACCAGGTGCAGGCGGGCGACAACGTGGGGATCCTGCTGCGGGGCACCAAGCGCGAAGACGTGGAGCGCGGGCAGGTGCTGGCCAAGCCCGGTTCGATCACGCCGCACACGAAGTTCGAGTGCGAGGTGTACGTGCTCAGCAAGGAGGAGGGGGGGCGGCACACGCCGTTCTTCAACGGCTACCGGCCGCAGTTCTACTTCCGCACCACCGACGTGACGGGCAGCCTGGAGCTGCCGGCGGGCACCGAGATGGTGATGCCGGGGGACAACATCAAGATGGTGGTGACCCTGATTGCGCCGATCGCCATGGAGGAGAAGCTGCGCTTCGCCATCCGTGAGGGCGGACGCACCGTGGGCGCCGGAGTCGTGTCGAAAGTCATCGAGTAGTCGGTTAGGCCAGTAGCTCAATTGGCAGAGCGGCGGTCTCCAAAACCGCAGGTTGGGGGTTCGAGACCCTCCTGGCCTGCCACCAGCGGCAGAGAAACGGACAGAGCGTCACATGGCGGAACGAATCAAGATTGCGATTGCGGCGCTCATCGCCGTGGCGGGCCTCGCGGGCTACTACGTGCTGGGCGAGAGCGCGCTCGTGGTGCGCCTGGCCGCGTTGCTCGGGGCATTCGCCGTGGCCTCGGCCGTGATGTGGTTCACCCAGGCCGGCCGCACCTTCGTCGCCTTCGCCCGCGAGGCGTGGGAGGAGGCCAAGAGGGTCGTGTGGCCGAGCCGCAAGGAGACGCTTTCGACGACCGGTATGGTCTTCGGCTTCGTGTTCGTAATGGCGCTCTTCCTCTGGCTCGTCGACTGGGGCCTCCTGTGGGTCACGCAGAAGCTGCTGGGGACGGAGGGATGACGATGAGCATGCGTTGGTACGTGGTGCACGCGTACTCCGGCCAGGAGAAGAGCATCCAGGCGGCCCTCATCGACCGCATCAAGCGCTCGGGCATGCAGGACAAGTTCGGCCAGGTGCTGGTGCCGACGGAGGAAGTGGTCGAGATGAAGAGCGGCCAGAAGGCGATCAGCGAGCGCCGCTTCTTCCCGGGCTACATCCTGGTGCAGATGGACATGACCGACGAGACCTGGCACCTGGTGAAGAGCACGCCGAAGGTGACGGGCTTCATCGGCGGCTCGGCGATGCGCCCTACGCCGATCTCGGACAAGGAAGTCGAGAACATCCTGCACCAGGTGCAGGAAGGCGTGGAGAAGCCCAAGCCCAAGGTGCTCTTCGAGGTGGGCGAATCGGTGCGCGTGACCGAGGGCCCGTTCACCGACTTCAACGGCAACGTCGAGGAAGTGAACTACGAGAAAAGCAAGATCCGCGTGTCGGTGCTGATCTTCGGGCGCGCAACACCGGTCGAGCTCGATTTCGGGCAGGTCGAGAAGGCCTGATCCGGGGAACTTTTTACCGGGCGCGCGGACTAACGCGGCCCTCCGTCGCCGGGCGGTTCCCGGCAAGTGGAAGGGGAGGGCGCCCGCGGGCGTCCGCTTGCACCCAAGGAGAAGTCTCGTGGCGAAGAAGATCGTAGGCCTGATCAAGCTTCAGGTGCCGGCGGGCAAGGCGAATCCCTCGCCGCCCATCGGACCCGCGCTCGGCCAGCGCGGCCTCAACATCATGGAGTTCTGCAAGGCGTTCAACGCGCAGACCCAGAAGGTGGAACCGGGATTGATGCTGCCGGTGGTGATCACCGCGTACGCGGACAAGAGCTTCACGTTCATCCTCAAGTCCCCGCCCGCCTCGGTGCTGATCCGCAAGGCGCTCAAGCTCGAGAAGGGCAGCGCCAAGCCCCACACCGACAAGGTGGGCAAGCTCACCCGCAAGCAGGTCGAGGAGATCGCGAAGACCAAGCAGCCCGACCTCACGGCGGCGGACATGGACGCGGCGGTGAGGACCATCGCCGGAAGTGCCCGCAGCATGGGCGTCGAAGTGGAGGGCGTCTGACATGGCGGCCTCCAAGCGTGCGCAGAAGATTTCAGGGCTCGTCGACCGCACCAAGGCCTACGAGCTGAAGACGGCGCTCGACCTCGTGAAGCAGACGGCGACGGCCAAGTTCGACGAATCCGTCGATGTCGCGGTGAACCTCGGCATCGACGCGAAGAAGTCGGACCAGGTCGTGCGCGGCAGCGTGGTGCTGCCGCGCGGCACCGGCAAGACGGTGCGCGTGGCGGTGTTCGCGCAGGGCGCCAACGCGGAGAAGGCGAAGGCGGCAGGAGCCGACGTGGTCGGATTCGACGACCTGGCCGACCGGGTGAAGGGCGGCTTCATGGATTTCGACGTGGTGATCGCCACCCCCGACGCGATGAAGGTCGTGGGCCCGCTGGGCCAGGTGCTGGGCCCGAGGGGCCTCATGCCCAACCCGAAGGTGGGCACCGTGACGGCCAACGTCGAGGAGGCGGTGAAGAACGCGAAGGGCGGCCAGGTGCAGTACCGCGCGGACAAGGCGGGCATCGTGCAGTGCACGATCGGCCGCGCCTCGTTCCCGGTCGATGCGCTGGCGGAAAACCTCGAGGCGCTCATCGGGGCGATCAACAAGGCCAAGCCTTCGACCACGAAGGGGATCTACCTGAAGAAGGTGTCGGTCTCGAGCACGATGGGCGTGGGCATCCGCATCGATCAAGGAAGCTTCGCCGGCGGAATGGCGCCGGCGGTGCAGTAACAGACTTTGGGCCGCGGCCGCATCAAGGGCCGCGGGTTGTCAAAGACCGTAGGCGTCCCGGGAACCCCGGCGTATGGGGGTCGATGCAGGAAGTCGGGACTTAATAGAGGGGAAGCATTCCCGAAGCCCACGCAGATGGCGAACCCAAGACAGGCTTTCCCGCGCGCATGCGCGCGGGTGCTCCTGACGAAAGGTCGCTATGGGTGGCGCAGCCGCCCGGCCTTCCCTTTCCGGGAGTCCGGCGGCGGCGCCGAACGTTAAGGAGAAGGACCTTGAGTCTCAATCTCGAAGAAAAGAAGGAAGTCGTGGCGGAGCTCTCCGCGCGGCTGGCCAAGGCGCAGACCGTCGTTCTGGCGGAGTACCGTGGCCTGCCCGTGGAGGACATCACCGTCCTGCGCTCGAAGGCGAGAGCCTCCGGCGTCTACCTTCGCGTGCTGAAGAACACCCTCGCGCGCCGCGCGGTCCAGGGGACGCCGTTCGAGCAGCTGGCCGGACAGATGGTCGGCCCGCTCGCCTACGGCATCTCCGACGACCCGGTGGCCGCGGCCAGGGTGCTCCACGCCTACGCGAAGGGCAACGACAAGCTCGTCATCAAGGGCGGCATGATGCCCAACTACCTGATGAGCGCAAAGGAGGTCGCGAACCTCGCTACCATGCCCAGCCGCGAGGAACTGCTCGCGAAGCTGCTGGGCACGATGCAGGCCCCGATCGCCAAGTTCGTCCAGACGCTGAACGAGGTGCCGGGCAGGTTCGTCCGGACCGTCGCCGCCGTACGCGACCAGAAGGAGCAGGCCGCGGCCTGATCCCCACGACCCATTCAATCGACCAGCAAACCAGGAGCATTTCCATGGCAATCGCCAAGCAAGACATCCTCGACGCGATCGGGAGCATGACCGTCCTCGAGCTTTCCCAGCTCATCAAGGACATGGAAGACAAGTTCGGCGTGTCCGCCGCCGCCGCCGTTGCCGTCGCCGCGCCCGCGGCTGCGGGTGCCGGAGCGGCCGCCGTAGAAGAGAAGACCGAGTTCACCGTGATGCTCCTCGCCGCAGGCGAGAACAAGGTGAACACCATCAAGGCGGTGCGCGAAGTGACGAGCCTGGGCCTGAAGGAGGCGAAGGACCTCGTGGACGGAGCGCCGAAGCCCCTGAAGGAAGGCGTGAACAAGGCCGAAGCCGAGGCCGTCAAGAAGAAGATGGAAGAAGCGGGAGCGAAGGCCGAAATTAAGTAGATCAGGTAGTGGATGTGGCAGGCAGCGGGGCGGTCGTTGGAGCGGACACAAGTGCCGCTCAACGACGCGTGGCAGAAGGCGAGAGGCGCAAACCTTTCGCTTTCGGTCTAACTCGTTGAGGGCGTTGAGGGCGTTGAGGGCGTTGAGCGGCACTTGTGTCCGCTCCAACGTCCGCCCAGATGCCAAATAAAAGCGCGCTCGCTTTTATTTGTCTTCTGAAGCGACTGCAGAAGACGGGCCTGGTCGGGCCTCGCGTTCCAGCGAGGCTGTCCGCCAGCGGCTCCTAGGGGGGAGCCACCAGGCCATCAAGCGCCAGTCGGGTGCATGCGGCGCGTGGATTCCCACCGCCGCGATTTCGGAGCCCCCATGACCTACTCGTTCACCGAGAAGAAGCGCATCCGCAAGAGCTTCGCCAAGCGCGCGGCCGTTCTGGACGTGCCGTTCCTCCTCGCCACCCAGATCAACTCGTACGCCGAGTTCCTGCAGGCCGAAACCCCTGCCGACGCCCGCCTCCTCGCCGGACTGCAATCGGCCTTCACGTCCGTCTTCCCGATCTCGAGCCACTCGGGCAACGCCCGGCTCGAGTT
>JAAOZZ010000437.1 GCA_012274175.1 Betaproteobacteria bacterium | reverse complement strand
GGGATCGACCTCGAGGCGCTGCAGGTAGCGGCGAAGTTGCTGCGCGCCTTCTCGCGCGTGCACGGCCGCGGTCTCGACGTCGCGGCGCGATGCCTCTAGCGCCGGGTCGATTCCCGCCGCATCGGCGAGCCTCGCCGCGGTCGCCGAGAGCCGCGCAGTCACCGCGTCTTCCGACTCGTCGAGGGCATCCACGCACGACGACACGGTCTCGATGAGCTCCTGGGCGTGGGCGAGGCGGCGATGCTCGGCCTGGTCGTCGATCCAGCCCTGGGAATCGAAGGCGAGGGACTCGAGCTCGCGAATTTCGTGGGCGAGCAGCTCCCGCTCCCGTGCGGAAGTGGCCTGGGCGCGTTCCCGGGCCTGCCGCTGCTCCGCGACCCGGCGCCAGCCGCCGTGGCGCTCCGACACGTCGCGGGCGAGCGGCTCGCAGTGCCCGAATGCGTCCAGCAGCGCGCGCTGGCGGTCGCGCTTCACCAGCAGCTGGTGGTCGTGCTGGCCGTGGATATCGAGCAGGAGCTCGCCCAGCTCGCGCGCCTGCGCGGCGGTGGCCGGGCGGCCGTTCACGAACGCGCGCGAGCGGCCCGACGTATCCACCGTGCGGCGCACGAGGCAGGCGCCGTCGCCCTCTTCGAGCTCCTGCTGCGCGAGCCAGTCGCGCACCGCCGGCAGCGATCCCGCGTCGAAATCCGCGCTCACCTCCGCGCGCTGCGCGCCCGCGCGCACCACGCCCGGGTCCGCCCGGTCGCCGAGTGCGAGCTTCAAGGCGTCGACCAGGATCGACTTGCCGGCGCCGGTCTCGCCCGTGAGGGCGGTGAAGCCGGCCGCGAGCTCCAGGTCGAGCCGTTCGACGATCACGTAGTCCCGTATGGAAAGCGCGCGCAACACGGCCGCTCCTCAGGACGTCCGCTCGGTCCAGCGCAGCTTCTGCCGCAGCATCGCGAAGTAGCGGTAGCCCTTCGGGTGCAGCAACGTGGCGGGGCGCGCCGCGGCGGACACCGCGACGACGTCGCCCGGCTCGAGCTCCCAGAACGCCTGAACGTCGAAATTCGCCCGCGCGTCCACGCCCCGCACCAGCGTGATCTCCACGCGCGAGGCGCTGCGGATGGCCACGGGGCGGTTGGAGAGGGTGTGGGGGGAGATCGGGACCAGCGCGATGGCCGACAGCGCCGGGTGCAGGATGGGCCCGCCGGCCGAAAGTGCATAGGCGGTCGATCCGGTGGGCGTGGAAACGATGAGCCCGTCGGCGCGCAGCGTGTAGATGAATTCCCCGTCCACGGTCACGGCGATCTCGATCATGCTGCCCATGGCGCCGCGGCTCACCACCACGTCGTTCATCGCGAGCGCCGAGAAGAGCGTCTCGCCGCCGCGGCGCACCGAGCCATTCAGCAGCATGCGCTGCTCGGGAATCGATTCGCCGCTCAGGATGGCTTCCATCGCGCCTTCGAGGCCGTCGGCGGGAACGTCCGTGAGGAATCCCAGGCGCCCGAGGTTGATGCCCACGAGGGGCACGCCGCGATCGGCCATGAGGCGCGCGCACGAGATGAGGGTGCCGTCCCCGCCCACGATCACCGCGAGGTCCGAGCGCGCGGGAAGCTCGGCCATTTCGGCGATCTCATCGGGCCGCGCGCGCGACGCTCCCGCGGTGGGCGGGTCCATGAGAATGGCCACGCCGCGGCGGCGAAGCAGCGCCACGAGCTGGTCGAGGACGTCGGGAAGGCTCGCCGCGTCGCTCTTGCCGACGACGGCGACGGACTTGAACGCGGGTGGCATGGCCGCAATTAGAGCATGATTGTTTGTAGAATACCGTCCATGGCGGTGACGCAGCGAAAGGTTCATAGATGCTGAGCGAGCGGGCCCAGAGCCTGTTGAAGATCCTGGTCGAGCGCTACATCGCCGAAGGCCAGCCGGTCGGATCGCGCGCGCTCTCGCGCTTCTCCTCCCTCGAGCTTTCGCCCGCCACCATCCGCAACGTGATGGCCGACCTCGAGGAAATGGGCTTCGTCTCCAGCCCCCACACCTCGGCCGGCCGCGTTCCCACGCCCAAGGGCTACCGGTTCTTCGTCGACACGCTGCTCACGGTGCGGCCCATGGAGGAGATGGAGCGCCAGCAGCTCGAGGAGCAGCTGCTGCCCGACGATCCGCACCGCATGGTGGCCGCCGCCTCCCAGATCCTCTCCGACCTCACCCACTTCGCCGGCATCGTGGTGGCACCCCGCCGGCGCGACGCGGTGCTGCGCCACATGGAGTTCTACGGCCTGTCGGAAAAGCGCGTGCTGCTGATCATCGTGGCGAGCGACGGCGAGGTGCAGAACCGGGTGCTTGTGACCGACCGCCCGTATTCGACTTCGCAGCTGCAGGAGGCGGCCAACTACATCAACCAGCATTACGCGGGGCTCGAGTTCGACCACCTGCGCCAGAAGGTGCGCGGCGAGCTGATCGACCTGCATCGGGACATCTCGGGGCTCATGCAGGCGGCGATCCAGACCGGGAGCGAAGCGCTGCGCGCGGTGACCGACGGGGTCGTGATCTCGGGCGGGCGCAACCTGCTCGAAGTCGACGACCTGTCGGGGGACATGCAGCGGCTGCGCCGGCTCTTCGACCTCTTCGAGCGCAAGACGCAGCTCCTCGACATCCTGGAGCAGAGCGAGCGCGCCGAGGGCGTGAAGATCTTCATCGGCGGCGAATCCCAGCTGGTGCCGCTCGACGAGTGCTCCATCGTCACCGCCCCCTACGAGGTGGACGGGCGCGTGGTGGGGACGGTGGGCGTCATCGGTCCCACGCGCATGGCCTACGAGCGCGTGATCCCGATCGTGGACGTCACCGC
>JAAOZZ010000436.1 GCA_012274175.1 Betaproteobacteria bacterium | reverse complement strand
GCGATGTTCTACGGCGACAGCATGATCACGCCCGCGATCTCGGTGCTATCGGCGGTCGAGGGCATCGGGGTGGCCACGCCCGCGTTCAGCCATTTCGTGATTCCCGCCACCCTCGCGGTGCTGGGCGCGCTCTTCCTCATCCAGAGCCACGGCACCGGCAAGGTAGGCAACTTCTTCGGGCCCGTCACCTCGATCTGGTTCGTCGCCATCGGCGCCCTCGGGGCGGTGCAGATCGCGAAGAATCCCGGCGTGCTGCGGGCATTGAAGCCCGCCTACGCCGTCGACTTCATGATTTCCTATCCCCTGCCCGGCTTCCTCGTGCTGGGCGCGGTGTTCCTCGCCCTCACCGGCGGCGAGGCGCTCTACGCGGACATGGGGCACTTCGGCAAGAAGCCGATCCGCATCGCCTGGCTGGGGCTCGTGTTCCCCGCGCTGATGCTCAACTATTTCGGCCAGGCGGCCTTCGTGCTCGCCAACCCGGCGGCGATCCGCAATCCCTTTTATTTGATGGTGCCGCAGTGGGCGCTGTATCCCATGGTCGTGCTCGCGACCTGCGCCACGGTGATCGCGTCCCAGGCGGTGATTTCCGGCGCCTTTTCCGTCACCCGCCAGGCGATCCAGCTGGGCTACGTCCCGCGCCTGGAGATCATGCACACCTCCGAGCGCTCCATCGGCCAGATCTACTTGCCGTTCGTCAACTGGATCCTGTTCGCCGCCGTGGTGATGCTGGTGCTGGGCTTCCGCAGCTCCGACAGCCTCGCCAACGCCTACGGCATCGCGGTGGCGGCGACCATGGTGATCGAGTGCCTCCTCGCGATGGTGGTGGCACGACTCATCTGGAAATGGTCGCTCTTCATGGTGGTCGTGGTGATCGGCAGCATGCTGCTGGTCGACCTGGCCTTCCTCGCCTCCAACGCGGCGAAGTTCCTCTCCGGCGGCTGGTTTCCGCTGCTCATCGGGACCGCGATCTTCACGATGCTCATGACGTGGAAGCGGGGGCGCACCCTCATGTTCCGCCGGCTCTCCGAGCAGGGCATCCCCCTCAAGCCCTTCCTCGAGGGCCTCGACGCCCATCCGCCGCAGAAGGTGCAGGGCACGGCGATCTTCATGACCAGCAACCCGGACATGGTCCCCCACGCGCTGCTGCACAACCTCAAGCACAACAAGGTGCTGCACGAGCAGACGGTGTTCCTCACCGTCGTGCCCCACGACGTGCCCTTCGTGCCGGCGGAAGACCGGGTGCAATTCGAGCGGCTGGTGAACGGCTTCTACCGCCTCGAGGCCTGGTACGGCTTCAAGGAGCAGCCCGACATCGACGAGATCCTCGATGCGTGCCGAGTGCGCTACGGCCTTTCCTTCGACGTGATGGACACTTCCTTCTTCCTCTCCCACGAGACGGTGATCCCCACCAGCGACCAGCCCGGCATGGCGCTCTGGCGCGACCACCTCTTCGCGTGGATGACCCGCAACGCCACGCGCGCCACGGACTTCTTCAACATTCCCGCCAACCGCGTGGTGGAGCTGGGCACCCACATCGAGATCTGAGGCCGCGGATCCTTGGAAGGACTATGGATCCGCGAAGCGGACCCTCGACAAGGCGGCGCGGCTCATGTCGCCGCCGCCTCGCGGAATTCGAAGCGCGCCCCGCCGGGCCCGGTGAACACGAGCCGGTCGCCTTCGCGCTTGCCGCGGGCGCCCTCACCCATCGCGGCGAGGAAACGGCGTTCCGTCTCTCCCTCGGGGCCCATGCACAGGCGCTTCGTGGTGACGAGCGCGCCCAGCCGCACCTGCTCGCCTTCCATCTGCCACGCGCCGGACATCATGTTGCACCCGGTATATCCAGACAGGCGTCCTTCGCGCACGAATTCCAGGCGTGGCAGCCCGCGGTGATCGGCGGACGGATCCGCCACACCCACCCAGCGGGTGCCGACGAGCGATGCCCGCACCGGTTGCGGCGCCGCCGGGGTCCCGGGCGTGGGGTCCACGGCGCACGCGGCAAGCCCGAGGGCACACAACCAACCGATGGCATTGCGCATCGTCATTTCCCGCCTTTCTCGTCGCGGGCGCGGAACCACAGTGTCCCGCCGGAACCCGTCATGCTCAGCATGCTGCCGGTGACCGCGTAGCTCGAGGCCGCCTGCAGCACCTCGAGCATGCGGTTCTCGGCCGCCTGAACCCCCGGGTCGCAACCGCGCCGCCCGGTCTCGATGCGGCCGACGGCGATCGCGCCGGCGCCCACCGTGTCTAGGACATAGCGCGCCTCGATCCGGTTGCATCCGCCGTAGCCTTCCATGCGCTCGTCGCCGAACCGCAGCCACGGCGCCTCGCCGCCCCGGGGAATGTCGAGCACCAGCGTCCACCGGGTGCCTGCGAAAGGCTTCGGCGGAGGCTCCTTGGGAGTGGCGCAACCCTGGGCCGCCGCGAGGACGATCGAGGCGAGAATCGCCGGCACGAACCGCTTCGTCATGTCTTCACTCCTGAAAGGGCCGCATGAGCAATCCCAGCGCCTCGTGCACGAGGTCGACGGGCCCCGAATCCCATGGCGGCTGGCCCAGCCGGCGCTCGAGGCGTTCGCCCTCGAGCAGCGCTTCCACCGCCGCCGCGGGTTCACCGTCTTGCGCCGCCGCTCCTGATCCCCCAGCTCGGACAGCTCCCGGCTCACTGCGTCCGCGTCGAGGATCGCGATGGGCGCGTGGCAGTAGGAACACTCCGAATCGCGCGCGAGGTCGATGGGCGCACCACAGCTCGAGCAGCGCACCTGCGCCACCTTCGCCCGCAACCGCTGCACTTCGGGTGCGGTGAGCGAGCGCACGAAATTCTTCTCCCGCAGGAACTGGATGAACGTGGTGAACCGCCCGTGGCCCTCGGGACAGCGGTAGTAGACGATGCGGTTGGTGCGCTGGATGTCGTGGGTGAGCTGCAGGCGCGCGCGGCACGCCACGCAGCGCACGGTCTGCGACAGCGGGCGCGCGGGGCGCTGCGACTGCTCGTGGATCACGCGGAAGACCTCGAGCACCGAGCCGGGCGTCAACTGCGCGCTTTCGTACTGGTCGAACCAGATCGCCTGGCAATCGAAACACATGTCGAGGTCGAGGGCGCCGACGGGCCTGCGCTCGTAGGTCCCGCGGCGCATCGCCGTGCCGCAGCTCGGGCAGGATCGCGTCGCCGCGGGATGCTCGCTCGCGAGTTCCATCATGGCTTCTCGGCGAGCGCCTTCAGGTTGGCGAGTCCCTGCTCGAAGTCCGGGCCCACCATCCGGTCCATCATGAGCGCGAGGTAGTGCTTGAGCGGATTTCCGCCCACGTCCCCCGTGTTGGTCCAGGTGACGATCGTGGCGTTTCCCACCGACTGGAGCCTGAAGGCGCCGGTGGAGCGCATGCCGTAGTCGGCGAACACCAGGGAGTATTCCACCAGTGCATTGGGCACGACCCGCGTGAACTCCATGTTGCCGCTGCCTTCCTTGGCGCTCTCCCACGACCACTTCGCCCCCATTCCGAAGGGTGGCCCCGCGTAGGCGACGCGCATGCGTGGATCGCGTTGCTGCCACACGCTCCACTTGGCCCACTGGCGCGGCTCGACCACGTAGTCGTAGATCCGGTCCGCGGGCGCGGAAATCGTGACCGAGCGCGCCACCGTGAATTTCGACGGCAGCGCGACCCCCGCGACCACGATCGCGAGCACGACCACGCCCACCACCGCGAGCGTCCACTGGACGATCTTCATCGTGCTTGCCCTCCCGCGCGTAGCTTACCGCACTTAATATAATGGGCCCATGTGCAGCCGCTACTTCCTCGACGCCGACGGCAACGTCATCGCCTACACCTTCCAGGTGCCGGTGCACGACCGCATCCGCAAGCGCTTCAACATCGCGCCCACGCAGGGCGCGCCCGTGATCCGTGCGGCGCAGGACGGCACGGGGCGCGAGGTGGCGATGTTGCGCTGGGGCCTGGTGCCGTTCTGGGCGAAGGATCCGTCCGTGGGCAACAAGATGATCAATGCCCGCAGCGAGACCCTGCGGGAGAAGCCCGCCTTCCGCCAGGCGCTGAAGGCACGCCGCTGCGCGATCCCCGCCTCGGGCTTCTACGAATGGACGGGGGACGCGGGACATCGGGTGCCCCATGCCATCACCGTGGACGGCCGGCCCCTCGTCGCCTTCGCCGGTTTGTGGGAGCGTTGGAACGACCCGCGGGGAGAGCCGCTCGAGACCTTTGCCGTGGTGACCACCGCCGCGAACCGGTTCATGACCGGCATGCACGATCGCATGCCGGCGATCCTCGACCCCGAGGACATCGAGCCGTGGATCACGCTTCCCCCCGAGGAAGCCTGGGCGCGCCTGCGTCCCTACCCTGACGGGCCGATGCGCGAGCGCGAGGTCACGCGTGCGCTCAACAGCTCGCGGTTCGAAGCGCAAAGCCCGCAGGAGCTCGATCCGCAAGCGCCGCCGCCGGTCGCGGGACGGGCCGCCCCCGGGACTTCCGCGACCGACCCCCGCCAAGGCACCCTCGATGGCTTCGAGTGACCGCGGTCAATCCGCGCCGTACGCGTGGCAATCCTCCAGGCGCACCACCGAGCGCGGGTGCTTGGCGACGTGGGCCTGCACGATGCGGTAGATGTCGGGATCGAAGTCGATCTCGCAGCGCGCTTGCGCGAGGTCGGCGAGCGCCTCCTCGGAGCGCGCGGTCCCCAGGTGGCACCATCGGTCGAAGACGTGCGCCTCCTCGAAGCGGCCGTCGGGATGGCGCTCGCGCACGACGACGCGCCCCGGCCACGGCCAGTCGGCGACGCGATGGGGGGCCAGCGCCGTGGCGAGCCTCAGGTGGTGCATCTCCGGCGTTTCCTCGCCGATACACGCCCCCCGGCAGCGCTTCACCTGGCGCGCGAAACAGGGACCCCCGCGCTTCTCCCACCCGAGCTGGCGCCAGCACAGGCCGTGCTCGCCGGCGATGCCCTCGAGCATTTGCCGCACGTGTGCCCGGGTCGCGAACGGCCCGAAGAGCGTCTCGGCGCCGGTGCCGCGCGCGGCCCAGTCGATGTCGTTGGTGGTGACGATCTCGGGAGGCGCGCGCAGGTCGGGCAGGCGCACGAAGCAGGCGTTCACCTTGCGGCGCAGCCGGTAGTTGTGCAGCGGCAGGAGCTCCTTCACCAGGCGCGCCTCGCGCAGGAGCGCTCCCAGCTCCCCCGCGGTCTCGTCCACCTCGATGCGCAGGATCTCGCCCGAGAGGCGCAGGTCGTTCGCCGAGCGATGGTCGCCGGAAAAGTGGGAGCGGATGCGATCGCGCAGGTTCACGCTCTTGCCGATGTAGATCGGCAGGTCGTTCACGCCGTAGAAGCGATAGACGCCCG
>JAAOZZ010000435.1 GCA_012274175.1 Betaproteobacteria bacterium | reverse complement strand
TCACGCCGAAATTGTTGATGGCGCGGCCGAAGAACACGGGCGTCTGGTGCCCGGACAGGAAAGCCTCGCGGTCGAAGTGCTGTCCGGCGCCCTGCAGCAGCTCGATCTCGCCGCGGGCGTGGACGAACGCATCTCCGAAGCGCTCCCCCGTGGCGGGATTGGCGATGCCCTCGATCACCTCCTCGTCGCCCCCGGCGCGGTCCTCGCCGGCGCGGAAGACGCGCATGCGGTCGGAACGGATGTCGAACACGCCGCCGAAGCCCTTGCCCATTCCCACGGGCCAGGTGAAGGCAACCGTGGGGATCCTGAGCACGCGCTCGATCTCGTCCAGGAGCAGCAGGGGCTCGCGCACCTCGCGGTCGAGCTTGTTGATGAAGGTGATGATGGGCGTATTGCGGGCTCGGCAGACCTCGAGGAGCCGGATGGTCTGGGATTCCACGCCGTTGGCCGCGTCGATCACCATCAGCGCCGCGTCCACCGCGGTGAGCACCCGGTAGGTGTCCTCGGAGAAGTCCTGGTGGCCGGGCGTGTCGAGCAGGTTGATCACGTGGCCCCGGTACTCCATCTGCATCACCGAGCTCGCCACCGAGATGCCGCGCTGCTTCTCGATCTCCATCCAGTCGGAGGTCGCGTGCCGCGTGGCCTTGCGCGCCTTCACGCTCCCGGCGATGTGGATCGCCCCGGCGAAGAGCAGCAGCTTCTCGGTGAGCGTGGTCTTGCCCGCGTCCGGGTGCGAGACGATCGCGAAGGTGCGCCGGCGGGCCGCTTCGGCGGCGATTGTAGCGGTGGGTCCCATGGAACCCACCGATTTTACGCTAACGGGACTTGCGGCCCGGCTTCTTCTCCGAGGAGGCGGCGCGCTTGGGCACCTTGGCGCCGGACTTGCGCGCTTCCGCGAGGCCGATCGCGATCGCCTGCTTGCGGGGTGCGGGACGCACCGACGTGCATACAGGATCGTCCCGGGACAGCGCGGAATCAGCCGGACGGGAGCGGCGCACGCGGTCGGCGGCTTCCTACAGGGCCCAACCGTTCGCGAAACTGGGTCTTCAGCAGCCAAAGGCTCACCGCCGCCTGCAGCACGATGGTGGCCACCGAAAGGTGCCAGACGTCCACCAGGCTGAAGTTCGGCTGCCGCGAAAGCCACACCGCGGGCACCGCGAAGGTGGCGACGCGCATCGACATGCTGATGAGCGAGGGCCACGTGTTTCCGAGCGCCTGGAACATGCTCGAGCACGTGAAGATGAATCCCGACGCCACGAAGTTCCACGAGATGATGCCGAGGTATTCGCTGCCCACGGCGACCACGCCCGCGTCATGGGTGAAGGCGCGCACGAGCCATTCGCCCTTCCACTGGCACAGGAGAACGAGCGCCGACATCACGGCGACGATTGACCAGGCCGATGCCGCGAACGTTTCGCGCACGCGCTGGAAATGGCGCGCGCCGAAGTTCTGCCCCGCGAGCGGTGCGGCGGCGAAGGCGATGGCCATCGCCGGCAGGAAGATCGACTGCATGATGCGGGTGCCGACGCTGAACCCGCCCTGGGCGGCGGCGCCGAAGTCGCGGATGATCCAGTAGACCACCGCCGCGTAGACGCCGATCAGCGCGAACTCCCCACCCGCGGGCAGCCCGATGTTGAGCATGCGCCCCCAGGTCGCGGGCCGCGGGCGCCAATGGGCCGGGTCGAATGCCACGTACTTCTCGAGGCGCAGGAAATAGGCCGCGAGCAGCGCCACCCCCACCGCGACCGCGACCGTGCTCGCGAGCCCCGCGCCCGCGACACCCATGGGATGCCCGGTGCCCCAGCCCGCGATGAGCACGGGCGCCAGCGCGGCGTTCAGCAGCACCGTGGCCGCCTGCACCACCATGGTGGGCTTCACGATACCGGTGCCCCGCAGCGCGGAGCCCATCACCACGAGCGCGAATTGCAGCCCGAGGCCCGGGATGAACCATTGCAGGTACGTAGTGCCCGCTTCGACCGTAGCTGCGTCCGCGCCCAGCAGCTCCATGTAGGTGCGGGCCAGGGCGTAGCCGCCGCCGAGCGTGAGCGCCGCGCACAGGATCGAGAGCAGCACCGATTGGTTGAACACGTGGTTCGCATCGGCGCGGTCCTTGCGCCCGACCGCGTGGGAGATGAGGGTCGTGGTGCCCACGCCCAGCATCTGGGTCAGCGCGAACACGAGGTACATCACGTTGCCCGCGGCCCCCACGCCGGCGAGCGCCGCATCGCCCACGCGAGCGACGAAATAGAGGTCGACCACGTAGTAGAGCGTCTGCAGCAGCATGCCCGCCGCGATGGGCACGGAGAGCGCCACGAGGTGGCGGAAGACGGGACCTTGGGTGAGGTCTTTCATGGCGAGGCGACTTTCCCGGCCGGGCGGGGCGCGCCAGTTTAAGCCATTTCCAACGCGCGCGAACCGCGGGGGGACTGGGACGTACGCGGTGCCCTGGCCATGCTCGCGCTTGGCTACCTCGCTCGCTTCGTGCGCTGATGAGCGCTATCTTCGGCCTCATCCTCTCGTTGCATCGGCATCGAATCAGATGCCATGCTCGTTGGATGGATGCCCGGCGACTCGTGAATTCGAATAAGATGGCGGTCATGAAAATCTTCGCCCGGATCCTCCTCGTCCTTTCGCTTGGAGCCTTGCCTGCCCTTTCTGCAGGTCCCGCGCTCGACGGCACCTGGACTTCGGACGCCCGTGTCGAAGGTAACCTGGGATCCCAATGGGTCCTGAGCAAGGACGGACTCGCGACGTACGCGTTCGGCACCTTCTCGGCGACCGAGCGCGCGCGGCTGCTCACCCCCATCACGACCATGCAGGGGCGGTATCGCATCGAGGGTCATGCGATCTGGCTCGACGTCAAAGGCAAGCCGCCGCTGGCAGCGCGACTCGCCGGGGATGATGCGCTCTGGGTTCGCGACCAGCAGGGACGCGAGGCGCTGTACCACCGCCTTCGGTAGTCGGTTGGGCAAGCCCGCCTTTTGCAGGGTCCGCTTCTGGCGGCGGATTCAACCCGTCGACGCAACGGATTGATGAAATCGTTCCGCCGGGGTTTCGAAGTTTAATGTCTTCCGCGGCCGCTCATTGAGGCGCGCTGCGATCGCATTGAGCTTGGCTTGCGAATAGGTTGAAAGGTCGATGCCCTTTGGCAAGTAT
>JAAOZZ010000064.1 GCA_012274175.1 Betaproteobacteria bacterium | reverse complement strand
CGCCCAACCCTCTCGAGGAGTCCCGATGAAAATCCACGCCCGCTTCGCCTGGGTCGCCATGCTCGCCGCCGCGCTGCTCGGGGCCGCGAGCGCCGACGCCAAGGTCGTCACCCGGACCATCGCCTACGAGCAGGGCGGAGCGCAGCTCAAGGGTTTCCTCGCCTACGACGACGCGAAGAAGGGCAAACGGCCCGGCGTGCTCGTGTTCCACGAGTGGTGGGGGCTCAACGACTACGTGCGCCACCGCGCCGAGCAGCTCGCGCACCTGGGCTACGTCGCCTTCGCCGCCGACATGTACGGCGGCGACCGCGTCACGCGCGACCCCAAGCAAGCGGAGGCCTGGGACACGGAAGTGAGCAAGGCGCCGGGGGTGCTCGCCGCGCGCTCGAAGGCGGCGCTCGACGTGCTGCGCAAGCAGCCGCAGCTCGACCAGAAGCACGTGGCCGCCATCGGCTTTTGCTTCGGCGGCACCACGGCGCTAGCGCTTGCCTATAGCGGCGAGCCGCTGCAGGGCGTGGTCACGTTCCACGGCGGGCTCTTCCCGCCGAAGCCGGACGAGGCGAAGAACATCCGCACGCCCATCGTGATCCTGCACGGCGCCGACGATCCCTTCGTGAAGCCCGAGACCATCGACGCGGTGAAGAAGGCGTTCGACGCGGCCAACGTGGACTGGTACATGGTCACCTACGCCAACACCGTGCACTCGTTCTCCAACCCCGACTCCGACAGCTACCACATCCCGGGTGTGGCCTACAACGAGAAGGCCGCCACGCGCTCGTGGGACGAGATGCAGCGCTTCTTCAAGGTCGAGTTCAAGGGCAAATAGGCCCGGCGTGAAAGACCCGGTCGTCCACGAGGCCCTGCGGCAGATCCAGGACATCGTCGCCCAGGAGACCGGGTCCGCGCTGCCGGCCAACGCCCGCGCCCGCGTGGAAAAGGTGCTCGCGACGGCGCTGGGCCAGCTGGGCGGCGGCGGGCAGCGGGAGAACTACCTCACCCGCGAGGTGACCATCCTGCTCGCGGACCTGCGCGGTTTCTCCGGCATCTCCTCGGCGTTTCCCGCGCCCGTGGTGCTCGAGCTGCTCAACAGCTGCTTCGTCACCATGAGCGAGATCATCTTTCGCCACCACGGCACCATCGACAAGTTCATGGGCGACTCGATCCTCGTGCTCTTCGAAAGCGCCGGCGACGCCGGGCTGGGCGTGCGCCGGGCGCTGTCCTGCTCGGTGGACATGCAGATCGCCATGGAGGCTTTGAACGGGATCAACAAGGCGCGCGACCTGCCCGAGATGTACTTCGGCATCGGCATCAACACCGGGCGCGTCATCTCCGCGATGCTGGGCAGCGACCTCTACTCGGAGTACGCGGTGATCGGCGACGAGGTGAACCTCGCCTCGCGCATCGAGTCCTTCAGCCTGCGCGGCCAGGTGCTCATCAGCGAGAGCACGTGGGTGCGCTGCGAGGGGTTCGTGGCGACCGGGGACCCGATGGACGCCTTCGTGAAGGGCCGCAGCAAGCTCGTGGTGCTGCGCGAGGTGCTGGGCATTCCCTCCCTCGGGAAGCACGTGCCGCGCCAGGAGGTGCGCCGCAGCCCGCGGGTTCCGGTGACGATTCCCTTCACCTACCGCATGGTGGTGAACCGGGTCGTGGTGCCCGAGGAGCGCCGCGGGCGCATCCTCGACATCGGCTACCACGGAGTGCTGGCGGAAGTGGAGCTCGCCCTGTCGCCCTTCTCCGAGCTCACCCTCGAATTCGACCTGCCCCTCGTGGGCATGCACGTGGCCGAGCTCTACGGCCGGGTCGTCAAGGTGATGCCCAAGGACGGCATGGCGCGCCTGGGGGTCGAGTTCTCCTCCATGGTCCCCGAGCACAAGGCGGCGATCCAGCTCTTCGTGCAGCTCATCATCCAGGGTACGGAAGCCCACGACTGACGCGGCCGCTGCACGGGGTGGCACGCCTTATAATGCCGGGTTCATAACCCATAATCACCAAACCAACAGAGGAGATTCCCCATGCGACGCCTGCTCCGACCCCTCGCGGCCGCGGCCATCCTGCTGGCCTCGGGCCTGGCCTTCGCCCAGCAGCACTACATCAACATCCTCACCGGCGGCACGAGCGGGGTGTACTACCCGCTGGGCGTGGCCATGTCCCAGATCATCGGCAAGGCGATCCCCGACGCGAAGGTCTCGGTGCAGTCCACCAAGGCCTCGGTGGAGAACCTGAACCTCCTGGAGGCCGGGCGCGGCGAGCTCGCGTTCACGCTGGGCGATTCGCTCTCGGACGCGTGGAAGGGCAATGCCGACGCCGGCTTCAAGACGCCGCTGAAGAAGCTGCGCACGGTCGCGGGCATCTATCCCAACTACATCCAGATCGTGGCCTCCGCGGACTCGGGCATCAAGACCCTCGCGGACCTGAAGGGCAAGCGCATCTCCGTGGGCGCCCCCAAGTCCGGGACGGAGTTGAACGCCCGCGCGGTGCTCAAGGCCGCGGGCCTGTCCTACCACGACTTCGCGAAGGTCGAGTACCTGCCTTTCGGCGAGTCCGTGGAGCTCATGAAGAACCGCCAGCTGGATGTCACGCTGCAGTCCGCAGGCCTGGGCGTGTCGTCGCTGCGCGACCTGGCCACCGCCCAGAAGATCGTCGTGGTGGCGATCCCCGCCGAGACGGTGAAGAAGATCGGCGACCCGGCCTACCAGCCGGCGATGATTCCCGCCCACACCTACGAAGGCCAGGATGCCGACGTCCCCGCGGTCGCGATCCAGAACTTCCTCGTGACCCACGCGGGCGTGCCCGACGACGTGGTCTACAAGATGGTGAAGGCGGTGTTCGAGAACAACGACGCGCTGGTGGCCGCGCACTCGGCCGCGAAGGCGATCAAGAAGGAGACGGCCGTCACGAGCCTGCCCGCCCCGCTGCACCCGGGCGCGGCGAAGTACTTCAGGGAAATCGGCGTATTGAAGTAGCGCCGTGGCAAGGAAGGAAGCCCACGGGCTGATCGAGGACGCCGGGGGCTCCGAAGCCCCCGACGAGCACTTCGAGGAGCACGGGACCCAGAGGAAGCTCACGGGATGGTGGCTGCGCGCCATGATGGGCGCGGCCATCGTCTTCTCCGTCTTCCAGCTCGTGGTGGCGGCATTCAGCCCGCTGTCGAGCCAGGTCACGCGCTCGCTGCACGTGGGATTCCTGCTGCTGCTCACGTACCTGCTCTATCCCGCGACGAAGAAGGGCGACCTCACGCGCGTCGCCTGGCACGACGCCCTCTTCGCGCTGGGCGCCTTCGTGCTCGCCTTCTACCACTGGATCTTCGAGGCGGACCTCATCCAGCGCGCGGGCGAGCCCACGATGACGGACCTCGTGGTCGGCATCGTCGTGATCGTGCTGGTGTTCGAGGCGGTGCGCCGGGTGATGGGCCTCGCACTTCCCATCATCTGCGCGCTCTTCCTCGCCTACGGGCTGTGGGGCCAGTTCCTGCCCGACGTGATCGCCCACCGCCCCTTCGGCTGGGACCAGGTGATCGCGCAGCTCTACCTCGGCACCGAGGGCATCTACGGCACGCCGATCCTGGTGTCGGCCACCTACATCTTCCTCTTCATCCTCTTCGGCAGCTTCCTCGAGCACGCGGGGATGATCAGCCTCTTCAACAACGTGGCCCTCGGCCTCGTGGGCGGGGCGCGCGGCGGTCCCGCGAAGGTGGCGGTGATCTCCTCGGGCTTCATGGGCACCATCAGCGGCTCCGGCATCGCCAACGTGCTCACCGTCGGGCAGTTCACCATCCCGCTCATGAAGCGCTTCGGCTACAGCGCGAAGTTCGCCGGCGCCGTGGAGGCCACCGCAAGCATGGGCGGGCAGATCATGCCGCCGGTGATGGGCGCGGTCGCCTTCATCATGGCCGAGACCCTGAACCTGCCCTACGTGGAGATCTGCAAGGCCGCGGTGATCCCCGCGGTCCTCTACTACGTGACGGCGTTCTGGATGGTGCACCTGGAGGCGGGCCGCGCGAGCCTCATGGGCCTGCCGAAAGACCAGCTCCCCAGCGCGTGGCGCGCGCTGCGCGACAACTGGTACCTGCTGCTGCCGCTGGCGGCCCTGGTCTTCATGCTCTTCGACGGCTTCACGCCGATGTTCGCGGGCATGTCGGGCCTCGCCCTCACCTCGATGCTGATCCTGGGGGCCAGCATCACCGCGCGCATGGGCGCCATGGCGTTTCGCGTCTTCTTCTGGATCGCCATGGGGCTCGCGGCCGCGACCTTCTTCAAGTGGGGCGTGTTGCCGGTGATCGCGGTGATCGCGGGCCTCGTCGCGGTGAACTTCATCGTGAAGGGCGGGCGCGAGACGCTGCGCACCATGCGCCAGGGGCTGATCGACGGCGCCAAGCAGGCGCTGCCCGTGGGGCTCGCGTGCGCGATCGTCGGCATCATCATCGGCGTGCTCACCCTCACCGGCACGGCGAGCAGCTTCGCGGGATTCATCGTGGAGGTGGGCGCGAAGAACCTGTTCCTGTCGCTGCTGCTCACGATGGTCGTGTGCCTCATCCTCGGCATGGGCATCCCCACGATCCCCAACTACATCATCACCAGCTCGATCGCGGCCCCGGCGCTGCTCAAGCTGGGCGTGCCGCTGCTGGTCTCCCACATGTTCGTCTTCTACTTCGGGATCATGGCGGACCTCACGCCGCCCGTGGCGCTGGCCGCCCTCGCCGCCGCCTCGATCGCGAAGGAGTCGTACATGAAGATCGGCATGAAGGCGACCCAGATCGCCATCGCGGGCTTCGTGATCCCGTACATGGCGGTGTACGACCCGTCGCTCATGCTCCAGGGCGGCACCTGGCTCGACACGCTGTACATGGTGTTCAAGGCGCTGGTGGCGATCGGCCTGTGGGGCGCGGCCGCGATCGGCTACCTGCACGCTCCCCTCAACTGGCCCGAACGCGTGATCTGCGCGGGCGGCGCGCTGCTGCTCGTGGTCGCGGTCCCGCTCACCGACGAGCTGGGCTTCGGCGTCGGCGCCGCGTTCGTCGCCTGGCATTTCTTCAAGGTCCGCCGGCTCGCCCAGGCGGCATGAGCCTGCTGTGCCTCGCGACGGCCGCCACGGTCGTCCACCTCGCCGCGCCTTCCTTCACGCTCGCGTGGAACCACTCCATCGAGCACGTGCGCTGGGAGGAGGATTACCGCATCGTGGGCCAGCGCCTCGAGCTGGTGGAGGCGCGCATCCAGGGCTCGGCCGCGGGCATGGAGCCGCCCCCCGACGCGCGCTTCGCCGGCGGCTGGTGGCATTACGCGCCGAAGGACCGCTGGCACGACGAGCTCCTCCTCACGCGCTCGCCCTTCACCGCCGACTACGAGCTGTGCATCGCGGGCCGCTGCCGGTCGCTTTCCGCGATCGCGCCGCAAAAGGAAGGTGTGACGCGCGCCTACGTCTGCAAGAAACCGTAGAGCTGCGCGGGGTTGTCGACCAGGATGCGCCTGCGCGTGGGCTCGTCGGGCACCCATTCCTGCAGCAGGTCGAGGAGCACGGCGTCGTCGGGCTTGGTGTCGCGCTCCGTGGGGTGGGGCCATTCGCTGCCCCACAGGAGCCGCTCGGGCGCGTGCTTCACGAACGCCTTGGCCACCGGCTTCACGTCGGCGTAGCGCGGGGCGCCGGTCTGGGTGTCGAGGTATGCCCCCGAGAGCTTGACCCACGTGTTGCCCGCGTCGAGCAGCCGCCGCACCACCGCCATGGCCGGGTGCTCCGTGGCGAGCGGTTGCGGAATGCGCGCCATGTGGTCGATCACGAGCGGGCACGGCAGGCGCCGCAGCAGCTCCTCCATCTCCACGATCTGCGCGCCTCGCAAATGCAGCTGCACGTGCCAGCCGAGGGCGGCGGCGCGGCGCGCGAGCGGCTCGATCATCTCGGCGGTGGTGACCGCGGTGCGCGCATCGTGCTGGCTGAAGCGCAGGCCCCGGATGCCGCGCTCGTGCATCGCGCGCAGCTTCTCCTCCCGCACCGACGGATGCAGCACCGCCACGCCGCGCGCGCGCTCGAGGCCCAACTGCGCCACCGCGTCCATCGTGACCTCGTTGTCGGTCCCGTATGCCGCGGGCTGGACCACCACGGCCCGCGTGGTGCCGAGGCGTTCCTGCAGCAGGCGGTAGTCGGCCACGGTCGCCTGCAGGGTGGCGCCCAGTACGCGCCACGCCAATTCGAACCGGGCGTCGTAGATCTGCACGTGGCAGTCGGTCGCGTCCCGCGGCGTCTTGAAGCGCGGCGTCGAGGTGCCCGAGGAGTTGGGGACCGCCAAGGCGTCACTCCGGCCGGATGTCGGCGTCCTTCGCGACCCGCTTCCAGCGCTCGATTCCGGAGGCGATCGTCGCGGCGAACTGCGCCTCGGACATGGTCGCCGGCTCCGCGCCTTCCCGCGCGAACACCGCCGCCATCTCCGGCGAGGAAACGATGCGGGTGACTTCGGAATGGATCTCGTGCACGACGGCGGCCGGCGTCTTCGCGGGCGCGAGCATGCCCCACCACGGCTCGAAGGCATAGCCTGGAACGCCCATCTGCGCGAGCGGCTCCAGCCCCGGGACCACGGACGAGGGCTTCGCGCTGGTGATCCCCAGGGCGCGCACCCGGCCCGCCCTCACCTGCTGGTAGATGGAAGGAGCGCTCGCGATGAGCACGTCCACGCGCCCGCCGATCACGTCGGTCACCGCCGGCGACATCCCCTTGTACGGCACGTGGGTCATCCGGATCTGGGCGGCGTCCATCAGGAGCTCCGTGGCGAAATGGTTGTTGCTGCCCACGCCCGAGGAGGCGTAGGTGAGCTGTCCGGGGTTCCTGCGCGCATAGTCGAAGAGCTCGAGCGTGGTGTGCACCGGCAGGTCGTTGCGCACCGTGAGGAGCATCGGCCCGCGGGCCACCATCGCCACGGCCGCGAAGTCCTTCACCGGGTCGTAGGGCAGCCGCGCGCGGATCGCGGCACCGGTGGCGAACGAAGAGGAAAGGAGGCAGAGCGTGTAGCCGTCGGGACGGGCATGGGCGACGATCGAGGCCCCGATGGAGCCTGCCGCGCCGGCGCGGTTCTCGACGACGACGGGCACCTTCCAGGCATCGGAGAGCTTCCTCGAGATCTCGCGCGCGAACACGTCGTTGGAGCCGCCCGCCGGGTAGGGCACGACGATGGTCACCGGCCTCGAGGGAAATTTCG
>JAAOZZ010000434.1 GCA_012274175.1 Betaproteobacteria bacterium | reverse complement strand
CTCCTGGAGCGCGGCGATTTCGCGGGGGCCGCGCGCGCGTTCGAGCAGGCGCTCGCCCTCGAGCCGCGCAACGCCGAGGCGCTCAACAACCTCGCGCTCGCTCTGCACGGCGGCGGCCGGACGCAAGCCGCGCTCGCGCGCTACGAGGAGGCGCTCGCCGCGCGTCCCCGCTTTCCCCAGGCGCTGGTCAACTGGGGCAATGCGCTGAAGGACGCCGGCGACCTCGACGGCGCGAGCGCGATGTACGCACGGGCACTCGCGCAGGAGCCGCTCAACGGGGAGGCCCTCGTCAACGCGGGAAGCGCCGCGCTCGACCGGGCGCTGATCGCGGAAGCCCGCGAGCTGTACACGCGGGCGCTCGCCGCCCGCCCGGGTTCGCCCGATGCGCGCTACGGCCTGGGCCAGGTGGCGCTTCGCGAGCAACGGTTCGAAGCAGGCTGGGCGGGCTACGAATGCCGCTTCGACACGAACCCTCCGCAAGCCCTCGCGCGCGCGCTGTCGTTGCCGTGCCTTTCCGCCGCCACGCTGGCGAGCGCGCGGCGCGTGGCGGTGTGGTCCGAGCAGGGCATCGGCGACCAGGTGCTTTACTCCACGCTGCTGCCGGAGCTCGAGCGCCGCGGCATTGGCGCGGTGGTGGAAGTGGACCCGCGCCTCATGGACCTCTATCGCCGCAGCCTTCCCGGCATCGAGTTCGTGACGCGCGAGGCATCGGCGGGGGCGTTCGCGTCCTGCGACGCGCAAGTGCCGATCGGCTCGCTCCCGTCGCTCTTCCGGCCGAACGCGGCGAGCTTCGCGCGCCAGCCGCGCTCGCTGCTGCGGCCCGATCCCGCGCGGGTCGAGCACGTACGGGAGCGGCTGGGTCCGGGAAAATGGATCGCCATCTCGTGGCGCAGCCTCCAGCAGGGACCGCGCCGGGCGCTTGCCGAGCGCAAGTCGATCCCCCTGGAGGCGTTCGCCGAGCTCGCGCGCTCGACCGGGGCACGGCTCCTCGACCTGCAGCACGGCGACGTGTCGGCCGAGCGCGAGGCATTCGCGGCGCGCCATCCGGGCGTGCTGCTGCGCCTCGAGGAGCTCGATCCGCTGCGCGACCTGGAAGGCGTGGCCGCGGCGATCGCGGCCTGCGAGCGCGCCGTGACCGCGAGCAACGCCACGGCGCACCTCGCGGGCGCCGTCGGACAATCCACCTCGCTCGTGTACCTGCGCGCGTGGCCCCCGTTTCCGTACTGGGCCGCGGGACCCGATGGCCGCAGCCTGTGGTACCCGACGGTGCGCATCGTGACCGGCGAAGGGCTCGACGACTGGAACGAGGCGCTCCTCCGGGCGGGCGCCGAGCACGCGCCCTGAGCCTACGATTCGTCGGGAATTTCGAACTGCTCCCCGAGTACCCGCAGGTAGCGTTGCACCTGATCCAGGCAGCTCGCGAGGTCATCCGCGTCGTCGCTCCATCCGGGGACGAACCAGTTGCAGCCGCGGACGTCGGGGCGGCGCCACTCGACGGGCAGCGGATCGAATCCCTGGCATTGCTTCACGTTCGCGAGCTTCGCCCGGATCAGGGTATCCAGGACGCGCTTGCTGATGGTCGCCTTCGGCATTTTCTTCGCGGGATTCGAACGATGCCCGATTCGACCCCGGTCCGATCGGGCCATTCGTCGGCGCCTCGTCCATTGCGGCGTAGTGCAGCGCCCCATGCGCACGTCGGACGCGATGCCATAGGAACCTCCCGTATCCGCTCCAGTCAACCGGTTCGGTGCCCCCGGCGCGATGCACTCCGGCAGCGGCGGGCGATCCCTTCGACGAGCGACCCGATTGACGAACGAGGCAAGGAGAATGGCGATGAATCAGGAAACGGTGATCGAGCTCTTGCTGCAATCCCTCGAGCACGAGCGCGGCGGCATCAAGGTGTACGAAGCGGCCCTCCAATGCGTGCGCAATGACGACCTGCGCGAGGAGTTCACGAAGTACCTGGACGAGACGCGCAACCACGAGCGCATCCTCACCGGGGTGTGCGAGGCCCTGGAGATCGACCCGGAGGCGCCGAGCCCGGGGCGCGAAGTCGTGCGCACGGTGGGTGCCGCCCTGGTGGACGCGATGAAGAAGGCCCGGGCCGCCGGCAAGCCCGAAGCCGCCGAGATCGTCGCCTGCGAATGCGTCGTGCTCGCCGAGACGAAGGATCACCTCGACTGGGAGCTGATCGGCGAGATCGCGCAGAACGGCAAGGGCGACGGCGTGGAGGCCCTCAAGGACGCCTACGACGAGGTGGAGGACCAGGAGGATGAGCACCTCTACCACTCGAAGGGCTGGTGCCGCGAGCTCTGGATCGCAGCGCTCGGCATGAAGGCCGTGCTGCCGCCGCCCGAGGAGCGCCGGCACGTGAAGACGGCCATCGGCGCCGCCCGCGCCGAGCAGGGCCGCAAGGCGCGCTAGGTCGCCGCTTCCGGGCGCGCGGGCGCCCGCGGAATGGAAAAAGGGGTTGCCGTTCGGCAACCCCTTTTCGTGTCTGGTGCTGTTGAGTGGATTCGAACCACCGACCTACTGATTACGAATCAGTTGCTCTACCAGCTGAGCTACAACAGCGCGGCCGACGATTATACCGTTTCCGTTCGCCGCGCCGGAAGCGCCACCCCACGCCAAGCCCTTG
>JAAOZZ010000063.1 GCA_012274175.1 Betaproteobacteria bacterium | reverse complement strand
GTCGTCACCAATCCGCAGTACTTCAAGAGCCTCGTGTCCACCGTGGCGCTCTCCGCGGGCGTGACGGTGGCGACGCTCGTGCTCTCTCTCGTCGCCGGAATCTTCCTGCAGCGCAACCGCTTTCCGGGGCGCGGCGTGCTCATCTCGCTCATGACGCTGCCGCTCGCCTTTCCCGGCGTGGTGGTGGGCTTCCTGGTGATCCTGCTGGTGGGACGCCAGGGGCTCGTGAACGAGGTCGCCTCGTACCTCTTCGACGCGAGGGTGGTCCTCGCCTACGGAATGGCGGGACTCTTCGTGGGCTACCTCTACTTCTCGATCCCGCGCGTGATCCTCACCATCATGGCCTCGGTCGAGAAGCTCGATCCGGCGCTCGAGGAAGCCGCGCGCTCCCTGGGGGCGTCGACCTGGCAGGTGCTCCGCGACGTGATCCTTCCCGCGCTCGCTCCCGCGATCATCTCCTCGGGTGCCATCTGCTTCGCGACTTCCATGGGCGCCTTCGGCACCGCCTTTACGCTGGCCACCCAGATCAACGTGCTGCCGCTCACGATCTACAACGAGTTCACCAACTACGCGAACTTCTCCATGGCGGCGGCACTTTCCATCGTGCTGGGGATCATCACCTGGGCCGCCCTCGGGCTCGCGCGCTCCCTCGCCGGCTCCGGCGTGGCCGCGGCCGCGTGAGCGCCGTGCGCACGCCGCTGCGCTACTGGCTGCAGCTCGCGGCGACCCTCGCCGTGTGCGCGTTCCTCGTGGTGCCCGTGGGGCTTTCGATCCTCGCCGGCGTGACGGAGAACTTCTTCATCGGCGTGAAGAGCGGGCTCACGCTGCGCTGGGTCGTGCAAGTGTGGGATCTCTACCACGAGACCGTGTGGCGCTCGATCGGCATCGCGCTCGCCTGCCTCGCCTGCACGCTGGCGCTCGGCGTGCCCGCCGCCTATGCGCTCGCGCGGGCCCAAAGCCGCCTCACCCGCTGGATCGAGGAGCTGCTGGTGCTGCCCGTGGCGGTGCCGGGCCTCGCCACCGCGCTGGCGCTCATCCTCGCCTACGGAACGTGGCGCGACTTCCGCGCGAGCTGGCTCTTCATCCTCGTGGGCCACGTGCTCTTCACGCTGCCTTTCATGGTGCGCTCGGTGCTCGCGGTGATGATGGCGGTGGACCTGAAGACCCTCGAGGAAGCCGCGGCGAGCCTGGGGGCGTCGTTCCGCGAGCGCTTCTTCTCCGTGGTGCTTCCCAACGTGCGCTCCGGCATCCTCGCCGGCTCGCTCATGGTCCTCACCCTCTCCATGGGAGAATTCAACCTGACCTGGATGCTGCACACGCCGCTCACCAAGACGCTTCCCGTGGGGCTCGCCGACAGCTACGCATCGATGCGCCTGGAGATCGGCTCGGCCTACACGCTGATCTTCCTCGTGATGATCGTTCCGCTCCTGGTAGCCCTGCAGTGGGCGGCGGCGCGCGCGCAGAAGCGAGGGGCGTGACGTGGCGGTCGCGATCCACCTCGAGCGCTGCGGCAAGACCTTCCCCGACGGCACGCGCGCGCTCGAGCCGCTGTCGCTCGACGTCGCCGCCGGAGAGACCGTGGTGCTGCTCGGCCCCTCGGGCTGCGGCAAGACCACGATGCTGCGCATCATCGCGGGGCTCGAGTCGCCGGACGCGGGCGGGCGCGTGCTCTTCGACCGCGAGGACGTGACCGCGCTTCCTATCGAGCGGCGCGGCGTGGGCATGGTGTTCCAGTCCTACGCGCTCTTCCCCAACATGACCGTCGCGCAGAACGTGGACTACGGACTGCGCGTGCGCAAGATGGCGAGGCCCGAGCGCGACAAGCGGGTGGCGGAAATGCTCGAGCTCGTGGACCTGGCGAGCTTCGGCGCGCGCCGGGTCGACCAGCTCTCCGGGGGACAGCGCCAGCGGGTGGCGCTCGCCCGCGCGCTCGCCATCCGTCCGCGGGCCCTCCTGCTGGACGAGCCGCTCACCGCGCTCGACGCCAAGCTGCGCGAGCAGCTGCGGGTCGAGATCGACCGCCTCCTGCGAAGCCTCGACGTGACCTCCGTGTACGTGACCCACGACCAGTCCGAGGCGATGGCGCTCGGGGACCGCATCGTCGTGATGGAGCGGGGCCGCATCGCCCAGGCCGGCACGCCTCAGGAAATCTACCAGCGGCCCGCCACCGCGTTCGTGGCCGAGTTCATCGGCACGATGAACCGGCTCACGGGGGAAGTGGTGGACGGCTGCCTCATCCTTCCCGCGGGCCGCGTTCCCCTGGACGGCCTCGCCGCGCGCGAGGTCATGTTCCGTCCCGAGGACGTGCGGCTCGTCGCCGCGGGCGAGCACCACCTGCGCGCGACGGTGATCTCGTCGTTCTTCCTCGGCGACCACACGCGCCTCGTGGTCGACGTGGGCGGGACGTCGCCGCTCGTCGTCGAGACCACCGAGCGGCGCACGTGGCCCCGCGGCGAAACGGTGCACATGGCGATCGCCCCGGGCGCGATCCTCGCCGTGCCGGGGCAGGCGCCATGAAGCGCTTCCTGCTGGCGCAGGTCTCCGACATGCACATCAAGGCGGGCGGCAAGCTCTCCTATCGCGTGGTCGACACGGAAGCGAGCCTCGCGCGCTGCGTGGCCCAGTTGCTGAAGATTCCCCAGCGGCCCGACGCGGTGCTCTTCACGGGAGACCTCACGGACTTCGGGCGTGAGGCGGAGTACGCGAACCTGCGCTCGCTCATCGCGCCGCTGCCGATGCCCGTGTTCCTCATCGCGGGCAACCACGACGAGCCCGAGGGCCTGAGGAGGGCGTTCCCGGGCCACACCTACCTGCGGCAGCGCTCGGGGCATCTCGATTACGTGATCGACGATTTCCCGGTGCGCATCGTCGCACTCGACTCGACTGTACCGCGCAAGGGCGGCGGCGAGATGCGCGCCTCGCAGCTCGCGTGGCTGGACGAGACGCTCTTTTCCGCGCCGGACAAGCCCACCATCGTGGCGCTGCACCACCCGCCTTTCTGGTGCGGCATCGGCCACATGGACGCCCAGGCCCTCGCCAATCCGCGCGCGCTGGAAGACGTGATCGCGCGCCATCCGCAAGTCGAGCGCGTGATCTCCGGCCACGTGCACCGCGCCATCTTCACGCGCTTCGGCGGAACGATCGCATCGACGTGTCCCAGCCCCTCGCACCAGGTGGCGCTCGACCTCGCCGACAATGCCGAGTCGCGCTTCGTGATGGAGCCGCCGGGATTCCAGCTTCACCTCTGGACCGAAGGGCGCGGACTGCTCACCCACACCGCCGCCATTGGAGAGTTCGCGGGGCCGTATCCGTTCTACGAGGGCGGGAAGCTCATCGATTAGCGGCGTTGGCCCAAGTGTCAACTGTGCCGGGTCAAGTCCCTGGTCAATCCAGCGCGTTGTTAGGTTGCATTGGCCTCATCGAAGTTTGTTCAGGCGCTCGGCAATGCGCGTCTGCCAGCCTGGCCCCGTTGCCTTCCATCGTTCGATGACGTCAACCGGGAGCCGTATCGAGATGAGCTTGCGCGGATTCGCGGAGCGAGGCCGTCCCCCTTTGTTCACTACCGCGCGAGACAAAGCCCGTGCGGTTAGCTCCGGGAGTTCCTTGTATTCGTGAGCGCGAATGGAGTGCGCGTCAACTCTGGCGAGGTCCGATTTCAAAGTACGGCGCGAGACGGGCTTTTTCACGATCGTTTGCCTTTCGCATGCTGAATATGTGGCGAGTTGTGCCCCGAGGGGTATAGCCAATCACGATGAGGCGGCCGGACAGCAAGCCATAACAAATGATGCGACGCTCGCCGTAGTTCTTGCGCAGGTCCTCAATCTCGACTGTAACGCCCCCGAAGACAATGGCGGCGTCCTCGAAATCCAGCCCGCGATCCGCCAGAGTGCGCGCACGCTTGATTGGATCGAACGTGATGCGCATTGGTTATTGTATCTACAACAACCTCGGCGCGCAAGGCTCGTACCCAGCCTCTTGGAATGGGCACAGCGCATTCAGCCATGCAACGTAACGACCGAGTTGAGCGGCCGGCCGCAATGGCCGTGCCGCGGCCAGGCGCGGCCCACCCTGCCTCATGGTCCGCTCCAAAGCGTTGTCAGGCGTCATTTCGAGCCGTTCCCTAGAACGACTGCCTCTGAATGGACTTGTGAAACACCACGCCATCAATGACAAAATTCACGGTAGCCGCATTCGAATCATACGGATCGAACGCGATTTGGGCGGTGCCCGCCAAGGTGACGCCAACTTGAGCGGGGTCGAACGCAACCCCGAAGTACGGCCCCGTGGTCCGATAGATCGAGCCTTCAAAATGCGTTTGGTCCGTGAATCGGCCACCGGGAATCACGTACCACGAGGGTTTGCCGTCGGCACCATAGACGAAGAGCGTGCCAAAGATCTGGTTTGACGGATGGTGAACGAGACCCAGGCCCCACCCGGACTGCGAAGGCACCCACCACAGATCCGTGTAATCGGACAGGGGCTCAGTGAGGGACTTCGAAGGGACCCTGAAGCCGATGGTGCCGCCAACAGGACCGGACGAGCCCCTGCCCTGCGATCGCTTCAGGACCTCGAGCAGGTAGTCGCCGGGAGGGAGAGCGCCGACGAGCTGATCGAGAGGTGGCGTCGGGATGGATGCGCTGAAGTCGGGGGCACCCGTCATGAGAGGTGACAGGGTTATCTTGTTTCCGGACATCGTGACTTGGGTATCGACCGGATCGAACCTGTCCGGGCGTCCGTCCAAATCCACTCCGAGCGCGGCCCCCGCAATCTTGACCCGCACATCACGGAACGGTTTGGGATCGGGCGGATCGAGCGCTATCGGGCCAACGGCGCCGACCCGGAAGGACAGCATTCCTCTCTCGGTCGAACCTCCGAAGGTGCCGTTGCCGAGGATCGTCCGTTCAAGCGCATGAATCTCGAACGTCCCTTCGGGAAGCGGTCCGACGTCGGTCTCGAATTCGATCTGCCCCGGTGGAGGCACGCCAAGGAAGCACGATGGCAGCGACAAGAAGATCTGAATTGATTGAGCCGATACGGTGGTTGCAACGCCGGGGATAGAAGAGGGCTCACCGCAAACATATGGGATGTCCGTTACGACGTGAACGTGAACGACGTCCGTGGAGCGCGGGTCCGGCGGAAAAACGCTGATCGTCCACGACGTCTGTGCGATTGCAAAGCCGCAAACGCAGACGCTCGCTGCGCCGAGGACGGCATCCCGGGCAGCGCGAATCGCTTGATTCATGTGGGCCTCCATGACATCTAACGACCGAGTTGAGCCGCCGGACACGACGCCGTTTGCCGCATGCAGAGCCCGCCAACAACCTGTTGGCAACCAGGGTGCGGCCCGCGATAGTCCACGGTCCGCTCCAACGTGTTGTTAGGCGTCACTCATCACGCCGCTGGCGGTGGTTGCTTCACCACTTGCGGCAGCTCCCCGTCGATGCAGGCCCAGCGGGGCGCAGACGACGTCCAGATCGTCATCGCAGGATTGGCGAGATTCGGATCGTCGAAAGTGCCGACCCGGACGAAGATCAGATGAGGCCGCGCCTCTGCCTCGCTGAAGAGCGGCGTCCCGCACGACGGGCAGAACCGCCGGTGCATCTGGTTGCCACTGTCCGCGACACTTGGAAAGTCGCTGGTCTGGCCCGTCACCGTGAACGATGCTGTATGGAAGCAGGCGTTGACCGTTCCACTGCCGGCACCGAGATATTGGCACTCCCTGCACCAGCACACACGCGTGACAATCGGGGGCGCCGAGCTCTCCCACCGAGTTGCCCCACAGAGGCATCGACCTGATATCGTCATAGCGCGCTCCAGGCAACAACGAAAAGGGGCCGATCGCCGATCCTGCGTCGGAGAGCACAGCGCCGGCAATCACGCAGGCATCCACCACCGGAACGTGCGTCGCTGCCTGAACTGCTACTCGTCCATGAATTTCCACGTGTCAGCCCCATCGAAGCGGCGCACCCGAACCGAGGCAAGCAAGCTCGGCTCGAAGTTTGCGAGGTTGACGCCGTGCTTCGAACCAGGCTTTGGATCCAGTGGTTCCCAGTGTGTGACGCAGGCACAGGTTCTGCAGTGAATGGTCCGAAGCGTCTTGTCGCCCCATATGTACTCGGCGGTACTCTCGGGATGCCCTTCAATCTTGACCGTTCCGAACTCGTAGTACACCCAGATGCCACGAAGCCTGCGACATAGCGAGCAATTGCAGGATGTGGCTACCTCGGGAGCGAATGGCAGCGTGAGACGTACAGCGCCACAGTGGCATGAACCTTCGAGCATGGCTGGCTCCAGT
>JAAOZZ010000062.1 GCA_012274175.1 Betaproteobacteria bacterium | reverse complement strand
TCCCCACCGGCCCGTCACTCCCAGGCGACCTCCCCATGGCGACCCGCTACGTCCTTCCCCTCGAATCCCTGCGAATGACCGACGTGGCCAGCGTGGGCGGCAAGAACGCCTCCCTGGGGGAGCTCATCAGCCAGCTCGCCGCGAGCGGCGTGCGCGTGCCGGGAGGCTTCGCCACCTCCGCCGGGGCGTTCGACGACTTCCTCGCCCACAACGGGCTCAAGGAGCGCATCCGCGACGAGCTCTCCGGGGTCGACGTGAACGACATGGGCGCGCTCGCGAAGGCGGGCCAGCACATCCGCTCGCTGGTGGAAGCCGCGGGGCTGCCGCCGGAGCTCGAGCGCCAGGTCCGCGACGAATACGCGCGCGTGGCGGGCGGCCACCCCCAGGCGAGCTTCGCGGTGCGCTCCTCGGCCACCGCCGAGGACCTGCCCGACGCCTCGTTCGCGGGCCAGCAGGAGACCTACCTGAACATCCGCGGCGCGGACAACGTGCTCGAGGCCATGAAGCGCGTCTTCGCCTCCCTCTACAACGACCGCGCCATCGCCTACCGCGTGCACAAGGGCTTCGCGCACGCCGAGGTGTCGATCTCCGCGGGCGTGCAGCGCATGGTGCGCAGCGACCTGGGAGCGGCCGGCGTCATGTTCACCATGGACACCGAATCGGGCTTCCGCGAGGTGGTCTTCATCACCTCCGGCTACGGGCTCGGGGAGACGGTGGTGCAGGGCAGCGTGAATCCGGACGAGTTCTACGTCTCCAAGCTCTGCCTGGGCCTGGGCAAGCCCGCCATCCTGCGCCGCGGCCTGGGCGCCAAGGCCATCAAGCTCGTGTTCGATGCCGAGGCGAAGGCGGGCCGCTCGGTGAAGGAAGTCGAGGTGCCCGCCGCCGAGCGCGACCGCTTCTCGCTTTCCGACGCGCACGTCGAGGAGCTCGCCCGCTACGCCGTGGCGATCGAGAAGCACTACGGCCGGCCGATGGACATCGAATGGGGCCTCGACGGCGAGGACGGGAAGGTCTACGTGCTGCAGGCGCGACCCGAGACGGTGAAGAGCCAGGAGATGCGCCGCGACACCCTCACGCGCTACCGCATCGGCAAGCGCGGCGAGGTGCTCGCCAGCGGGCGCGCCATCGGCTCGAAGATCGGGCAGGGACGCGTGCGCGTGATCATGGACGTCTCCGAGATCGCCCGCGTGCAGGAAGGCGACGTGCTGGTGACCGACATGACCGATCCCAACTGGGAGCCGGTGATGAAGCGGGCCGCGGCCATCGTGACCAACCGCGGCGGGCGGACCTGCCACGCCGCGATCATCGCGCGCGAGCTGGGGGTGCCCGCGGTGGTGGGCTGCGAGGACGCCACCGGCAGGCTCGGGGAGGGCGCGGAAGTCACCGTCTCCTGCGCCGAGGGCGACACGGGCTACATCTACGAGGGGCGCATGGATTTCGAGGCGGTGGAGGTGAAGCTCGACCGCATGCCCGACATCCCGGTCAAGATCGCGATGAACGTGGGCAACCCGCAGCTCGCGTTCGATTTCTGCCAGCTCCCGAACGACGGCGTGGGCCTCGCCCGGCTCGAGTTCATCATCTCCAACACCATCGGGATACACCCCAGGGCCTGCCTCGAGTACGAATCGCTCCCGGCGGAGCTCAAGGCCCAGGTCGCGCGCCAGTCCCGCGGCTACGAGAACCCGGTGCGCTTCTACGTCGACAAGATCGCCGAAGGCGTGTCCGCCATCGCCGCGGCGTTCTGGCCGAAGAAGGTGATCGTGCGGCTGTCGGACTTCAAGAGCAACGAGTACCGCAACCTGATCGGCGGCACGCGCTACGAGCCCCACGAGGAAAACCCGATGCTGGGCTTCCGCGGCGCTTCGCGCTATATCGCGGCCTCGTTCCGCGACTGCTTCCGCCTCGAGTGCGAGGCGATGCGCAAGGTGCGCGACGCCATGGGGCTCACCAACGTGGAGCTCATGATCCCGTTCGTGAGGACCGTGAAGGAAGGCGAGCACGTGCTCGCGATCATGAAGGAGTACGGCCTGGAGCGCGGCAAGAACGGCCTCAAGGTGGTGATGATGTGCGAGATACCCTCCAACGCCATCCTCGCCGACGAGTTCCTCAAGCACTTCGACGGCTTCTCCATCGGCTCCAACGACATGACGCAGCTCACCCTCGCCCTCGACCGCGACTCGGGGCTCGTGATGGGATCCTTCGACGAGCGCGACCCGGCGGTCAAGCGCATGCTGCACCTCGCCATCCAAGCCTGCCGCAAGCAGGGCAAGTACGTGGGCATCTGCGGCCAGGGGCCGAGCGATTACCCGGACCTCGCGGAATGGCTCATGGAAGAAGGCATCGAGTCGATGTCCCTCAACCCGGACACGGTGGTCGAGACATGGCTGCACCTGGCCCGCGTCGCCGCGCTGAAAGCGGCGGTGTGACCGCCTGGCGGTTCGCGGCCTTCGCGGACCTCACCCCGCGCGAGGCCCACGACATCTTCCAGGCGCGCTCGGCGGTGTTCGTGGTCGAGCAGGACTGCTCCTTCCAGGACCTGGACGGCGTCGATCCCCAATGCTGGCACCTGCTCGGCATGGAGGCGGGACGACTCGTCGCCTACTGCCGGCTCGTGCCCCCGGGCGTGAAGTTCCCGGAGCCATCCATCGGCCGGGTGATCACCACGGAAGAAGCGCGCGGCACGGGCCTGGGAAAGGCGCTCGTGCGCGAAGCCCTCGCCCGCGCGCAGCGGCTCTGGCCGGGCCGGGCGATCCGCATCGGGGCGCAGGCGCACCTCGAGCGCTTCTACGGAGCGTTCGGATTCGTCGCCTCCTCGGCGCCGTACCTGGAGGACGGCATCCTCCATATCGAGATGGTGCGGACCGCGCCCGAGACGGCAACGCGCGGCGAGCGCGTCGAATGAACGGAAGGAGTTCCATGGACCAGCAGCTCGCGGGCAAGACGGCGGTGGTGACGGGATCGTCGAGCGGAATCGGCAAGGGCATCGCGGAGGCCTTCGCGCGCGCGGGCGCCAACGTGGTGCTGAACGGCTTCGGCGACGCGGGCGCGATCGAGACCCTGCGCTCGGGGCTCGAGCGGCAGTTCGGCGTGAAGGCGATCTACCACGGCGCGGACATGGCGAAGCCGGCCGAGATCACGGCGATGGTCGCCGAGGCCGCGAAGGCTTTCGGTCAGGTCGACATCCTCGTGAACAACGCCGGCATCCAGCACGTGGCCCCGGTCGACGAGTTTCCGCCGGAGAAATGGGACGCGATCATCGCCGTCAACCTCTCCTCGGCGTTCCACGCCACCCGCGCGGCACTTCCCGGCATGAAGCGGGCGAAATGGGGACGGGTGATCAACATCGCCTCGGCCCACGGCCTGGTGGCCTCGCCCTTCAAGTGCGCGTACGTGGCCGCCAAGCACGGCATCGTGGGCTTCACCAAGACGGTCGCGCTGGAAGTGGCCGAGCTGGGCATCACCGCCAACTCGATCTGCCCCGGCTTCGTGCGCACGCCGCTCGTGGACAAGCAGATCGACGACCTCGCGCGGGCGAACGGCATCTCGCCGGAGCGCGCCGCGAAGGAGCTGATCCTCGCCCCGCAGCCCACGAAGCAATTCGTGAAGGTCGATGAGATCGCCGCGATGGCGCTCTACCTCGCGAGCCCCGCCGCGGCCTCGATCAACGGCGCCGCGATCTCCGTGGACGGCGGCTGGACCGCGCGCTGAAGGGCCGTGCTGCGCCGCCGCCACAAGACGCCCAAGCGCACGCCCCGCGGCCGTGCGGTACCCGCCGAGGGCCCGATCGCACCTTCGGCTCCGCGCTCGCGCCGCAGGCCCCGTCCCGACGCGCCGGTCCCCCCGGAGCTCTTCGTCGCGCCGGGCCGCGTGCCGAGGGCGGCGGCACTTTCCCCGGCGCCGGCACCGAAGGCCGCGGCGCGCACGGAGCAGGTCGTGCTGGTCACCGGCTTCGAGCCTTTCGGCGGGGAGAAGCGCAATCCTTCGTGGGACCTGT
>JAAOZZ010000433.1 GCA_012274175.1 Betaproteobacteria bacterium | reverse complement strand
CTCCATGGACGACCACCCCAAGCCGAGCCTGCTCGAGCGCCTTTCCTCCTTGTTGCTGCGTGAGCCCGAGGATCGCGAGCAGCTGATCGAGCTGCTCCACTCGGCCTTCGAGCGCCACCTGCTGGATGCCGAGGCGCTCTCGATGATCGAGGGCGTCCTCCAGGTCTCCGAGACCCAGGTGCGCGACGTGATGATCCCGCGCTCGCAGACGGACATGATCGACGTGGCCGACAGCCCGCAGGACTTCATCCCCTTCGTGATCGAGAAGTCGCACTCGCGCTTCCCGGTCTTCGAGGACAACCGCGACAACGTGATCGGCATCCTCCTCGCGAAGGACCTGCTGCGCTTCTACGCCGAGGAGGAGTTCAACGTGCGCGAGATGCTGCGCCCGGCGGTGTTCGTGCCGGAGGCGAAGCGCCTGAACGTGCTGCTCAAGGAATTCCGCGCCAACCGCAACCACATCGCCATCGTGGTGGACGAGTACGGCGGCGTCGCGGGCCTGGTGACGATCGAGGACGTGATCGAGCAGATCGTGGGCGACATCGAGGACGAGTACGACTTCGACGAGACCGAGGACAACATCCTGCTCGACCGCGGCGGGCGCTTCCGCGTGAAGGCGGTCACCGAGATCGCCGACTTCAACAGCCACTTCGGGACCGCGTTCTCCGACGAGGACTACGACACGGTGGGCGGCCTCGTGGTGGGGCGCTTCGGGCGGCTGCCGAAGCGGGGGGAATCGATCGCGATCGACGGCTTCACCTTCCAGGTGCTGCGCGCCGACAGCCGCAAGGTCCATTCCCTCATGGTCGAGAAGCCCAAGCCCAGGGAGACGCAGTGACGTTTTCGCGCGGCGCGCCGCCGATCGCCTCGGCGGCGCGCCTCGTCGGCACGGGGCTGGGAATACCCCTGGTGGCGGGCGCCGCCGCCGTGCTCGGCTTCGCGCCGGTGGGCGCGTGGCCGGTGCCGATCGTCTCCCTCGCGGTGCTGTTCGCGATCTGGACGCGCAGCGCCTCGCCGCGCCAGGCGGGACTCTCCGGATACGCGTTCGGCCTGGGCTACTTCCTCGCGGGAGTGTCGTGGGTGTACGTGAGCCTGCACGAGTTTGGCGAGATGCCCCTCGTCCTCGCGGCCCTGGCGACGTTCTGCTTCTGCGCCTATCTCGCCCTGTTTCCCGCCCTGACGGGCTGGGTCGTGGCGCGCTGGGCGCCCGCGTCCGCGGCCCGCCGGCTCACCCTTGCACCCGCGGCGTTCGTGCTCGCGGAATGGCTGCGGGGCACGCTCTTTACGGGCTTCCCGTGGCTCACGGTGGGAACGTCCCAGGTGCCCTCGAGCCCGCTCGCGGGATGGGCGCCCTACGGGGGAGCCTACGGCGTATCGCTCGCGGCCGCGGGAAGCGCGGCGCTCCTGGCGGGTTTCGCGCTCTCTCTCGCGTCCGGTCGCGGCCGCCTCGCGCTGCTCGCAGGCATCGCCGCGCTCTTCGCCGCAGGAGCGATCGCGCGCCTCGTGCCGTGGACGCTCCCCGCGGGGCCGCCGGTGTCGGTCGCGCTGCTGCAGGGCAACGTGTCCCAGCACATCAAGTGGCGCGAGGACGTTCGCACCCGCACGCTGCTCGACTACCGGCGCATGATCTTCGAGGCGCCCGCCCGGGTGATCGTGGTGCCGGAGACGGCGCTGCCGGCGTTCCTCGACCAGCTGCCCGACGACTACCTGGCGAGCCTTCGCCTGCATGCCGCGCAGAATCGCCAGGAGATCCTGCTGGGCACCGTCGAGCGCGTGTTTCGCGGCGAGGAGTACGACTACTACAACAGCCTCGTGCGCATCACGGGAGCCGGGAACCAGTCGTACCGCAAGCGCCACCTGGTGCCGTTCGGGGAATTCATCCCGCCGGGATTCGCGTGGGTGCTCACCATCCTGCACATCCCGATGACCGACTTTGCCCGCGGCGCCCACCGGCAGGCGCCGATCGAGGCGGCGGGCGTGGCCTTCGGCGTGGCCATCTGCTACGAGGACGTCTACGGCGAGGAAGTGATCGATGCGCTTCCGGCCGCCGAAGCGCTGGTGAACGTGAGCAACGATGCGTGGTTCGGACACTCCCTCGCGCCGGACCAGCACCTGCAGGCCTCCCAGATGCGGGCCCTCGAGACCGGCCGATGGATGGTCCGCGCGACGAACACGGGAGCGACCGCGGCGATCGACGAGACCGGGCACGTGGTCTCGCGCCTGCCGGAGTTCACGGTCGGCACCCTCGTGGCGGAGGTCACGCCGCGCACCGGTGCCACGCCCTACGTGCGGTGGGGCAACGGGCCCGCCCTGATGCTGGCCTTCGCGCTCGGGCTGCTTGCCGCGGCGCCGCGCTTCAGGCGCTCCGGCAGCGCACGATGAACTGCTCGGCGCAAAGCTCGGTGAGCTCCTGCGCGGTGACGCCGGTGAGGGTGAGCCTGCCCGCCTGGATGGTTCCCGGATCCCGTCCCCCGAACGAGCGGTAAAGCGGCGCCATCGACGGGGTCAGGTTCGCGGTGTAGCCCTCGAGGACGTATCCCGAGTCCTCGAACATCCTGCGGATCTCGGCCAGCGTGAAGAACCGAAGGTGTGTCACGTCGAGCAGGCCGCGCTCGCGATATTCCCAGCGGCCTTCCTGGAGGAGCTGCGAGACGAGCCCGAGGTTGCGCACGTTCGGGATGCTCGCGATCACCTGGGCCCGCGGGGCGAGCAGGGGCTTCAGGCGCTCGAGCAGCGCCCACGGATTGACCATGTGCTCGAGCACGTCCGCGGCGATGACGGTATCGAACTCCCCGGGCCGCAGGCCCTCGGCCGCGAAGTCGACGCTCTCCAGGCGCGCGCAGATGACGCGGTCGAGCTTCGCGGCGGCGGCCTGTGCCGCCGCCCGGCTCGCCTCGACGCCGACCACCGTCGCATCGGGAAATCGCTGCTTGAGCGCGGCGCCGAGCGCCCCGCCCGCGCATCCGAGGTCGAGCGCGCGCCGCGGGGCCCCGTCGAGCGCGTCGAACACGGTGGTGTTCACGAAATCGAGATAGTGGCCCGCGGCCTGCTCCTCGACATCGAGGCAGGTCCGCCACGCCGGCAGGGGCGGAGCCCCGGGACCGGGCTGCTTGCGCTCGTCCATGCGCGCGAGTTTGCCGCATTTTTTTGATGGGGCGTGGTAAAACCACTAAAATCCTTCCTTTGGCACGCTCCCCTCCCCGATGTCGACCTTCCAGCAATTGGTCCTGAAGCTCCAGGACTACTGGGACCAGAAGGGCTGCGCCGTCCTCCAGCCCTACGACATGGAAGTCGGCGCCGGCACGTCCCATACCGCCACGTTCCTGCGCTCCCTCGGCCCGGAGCCGTGGCGGGCCGCGTACGTGCAGCCCTCCCGTCGCCCGAAGGACGGGCGCTACGGCGAGAATCCGAACCGCCTGCAGCACTACTACCAGTTCCAGGTAGTCCTGAAGCCGTCGCCGCCGGACATCCTCGACCTCTACCTCGGGTCCCTCGAGGCCGTGGGCTTCGACCTGGGGGCGAACGACGTGCGCTTCGTCGAGGACGATTGGGAGAATCCGACCCTGGGCGCCTGGGGCCTGGGCTGGGAAGTGTGGATGAACGGCATGGAGATCACGCAGTTCACGTACTTCCAGCAGGTGGGCGGCATCGACTGCAAGCCGATCACCGGCGAGATCACCTACGGGCTCGAGCGTCTCGCGATGTACCTGCAGGGCGTCGAGAACGTGTTCGACCTGGTGTGGACCGAGTGGAAGGAGGGAGGACGGACCCGGCGCCTCACCTATCGCGACGTCTACCACCAGAACGAAGTCGAGCAGTCCACGTACAACTTCGAGCACGCCGACGCCGAGGCGCTCTTCCGCCACTTCGCCGACCACGAGGCGGCCGCGAAGCGGCTGATGGAGGCCCGGCTCGCGCTTCCCGCCTACGAGCAGGTGCTGAAGGCGGCGCATGCGTTCAACATGCTCGACGCGCGCGGAGCCATCTCCGTCACGGAGCGCGCCGGATACATCGGGCGCATCCGCAACCTCGCGAAGGCCGTGGCCCAAAGCTACTACGAATCGCGCGAGCGCCTCGGCTTCCCGATGCTCGCCGCGGAGCCCACGTGAGGCGCGCGCCGCTCCTCGTCGAGCTCTTCTGCGAGGAGCTGCCGCCGCGCGCGCTCCAGCGCCTCGGGGATGCGTTCGCGCAAGGCCTCGCCGCGGGACTTCGCAAGCGCCAGGTGCTCGGGGAGGATGCGTCCGTGCGCGCTTTCGCGACGCCCCGCCGACTCGCGGCGCTGCTCGACCCGGTGGACGGCATCGCGCCCGACAGCGCCTTCGAGGAGCGCCTCATGCCCGCCTCCGTGGGGATCGACGCGCAAGGCGAGGCCACGCCCGCCCTGCGCAAGAAGCTCGCCGCGCGCCAGCTCGCCCACGTCGCCGTCGCCCAGCTCGAGCGGGTGAGCGACGGCAAGGTCGAGCAGCTCGTCTATCGGGGCGTGGCCAGGGGGCTCGTGCTGCAGGAGGCGCTGCAGGCGGCGCTCGACGAGGCGATCGCGGGCCTGCCGATCCCGAAGGTCATGAGCTACCAGCTCGCGGACGGCGTGACCACGGTGCGCTTCGTGCGGCCGGCGCATGGGCTCGTGGCGCTGCACGGAAACGAAGTGCTGGGCGTGGGCGCGCTCGGCCTGCAGGCCGGACGCATCGTGCACGGACATCGCTTCCAGGGCGAGCGCGACATCCCCCTCGACGAGGCCGCGGACTACGAGGCTCGGCTCGAGGCTCCCGGCGGCGTCATCGCCGATTTCGGCAAGCGGCGCGAGGCGATCCGCGGCGAGCTCGAGGCGGCGGCATCCTCGGCCCATGCCAACCTCGGGCGCGAGGCCGACTACGGGGCATTGCTCGACGAAGTGACGGCATTGGTCGAGATGCCCACGGTCTACTCCGGCACCTTCGATGCCGAGTTCCTCTCGGTGCCCGCCGAGTGCCTGGTGCTCACCATGCGCCAGAACCAGAAATACTTTCCGCTCTTCGACGCGGCCGGCCGGCTCACGAACCGCTTCCTCATCGTGAGCAACATGCGCCTCGCCGATCCCGGCAACATCGTGCGCGGCAATGAGCGGGTGGTTCGCCCGCGCCTGGCCGACGCGCGTTTCTTCTTCGAAACGGACCGGAAGACGCGGCTCGCCGATCGCGTGCCGCAGCTCGCTTCGATCGTCTATCACAACAAGCTCGGATCGCAGCTGGACCGGGTCGAGCGCATTCGATTGCTCGCGGTGCGGATCCAGGCGCGGCTGCCACGGGGTGAAAAAGGCCGGCCGTATGCGGACCGCGCCGCGCTTCTCGCCAAGGCCGACCTGGTGACGCTGATGGTAGGCGAATTTCCCGAGCTCCAGGGCGTCATGGGCCGCTACTATGCCGAGGCGGATGCCGAGGAGAAATCGGTTTCCCGCGCGATCGAGCAGCACTACTGGCCCCGATTCGCCGGCGACCAGATCCCGGTGGACGACGTGAGCGTGGCGGTTGCGCTCGCGGACAAGTTCTGCACGCTGGCCGGGCTCTTCGGGATAGGCCAGCAACCCACCGGCGACAAGGATCCGTTCGCGCTGCGGCGAAACGCGCTGGGCATCGTGCGGATTCTCGTGGAGGGCGGATTCGCCCTGTCGCTGCACGATCTCGTCAACGACGCCTTCGCGGTCTTCCCGAAGGGACTGCTCGGGGATGCCCACATCGAATTGCAGGCGTTCGTGCTGGAGAGGCTGCGCGGGTACCTGCGCGAAAAGGGGTTCAGCGCCAACGAGGTGGAATCCGTGCTTTCCAAGAACCCCGTGTGGCTGCACGAAGTGCCGCGGCAACTCCAGGCCGTTCGCGCCTTTTCGAAGCTGCCCGAGTCCGGGAGCCTGGCCGCGGCGAACAAGCGCGTCGCCAACATCCTGCGTCAAGCCGCCACGAAGGGCGAGTCCTTCGGGAACGTGGAACGCAGCGAGCTGCGGGAACCGGCGGAGATCGCCCTGTACGACCACCTGGCCGCCGTCTCGAAATCCGCCAAGGCGCTTTTCGAGGGCGGAGACTACGAGGGCTACCTCATGAGCTTCGCCGTCCTGAAGCAGCCGGTCGACGCATTCTTCGATTCCATCATGGTCATGGCGGAGGATGCCGCGGTACGCCGGAGCCGCCTCGCATTGCTCGCGGACCTGCAGCGCGAGATGAACCTCGTGGCCGACATCTCCAAGCTCGCGGCCTGAAGATGAAGCTCGCCATCCTCGATCGCGACGGGGTGATCAACTTCGACAGCGACCACTACATCAAGTCGCCGGCGGAATGGCGGCCGATCCCGGGGTCCATCGAGGCGATCGCGCGCCTGCACCAGAACGGCTACCGCGTGGCCGTGGCCACCAACCAGTCGGGGATCGGCCGCGGCCTCTTCGACATGGCCACGTTCAACGCGATCAACGACAAGATGATGGAGATGGTCTTCCGGCAGGGCGGGCGCATCGATGCGCTCTTCTTCTGCCCCCACACCGCCGTCGAGCAGTGCAGCTGCCGCAAGCCGCGCACCGGCATGTACGAGGAGATCGGGGCGCGCTTCCATGCCGAGCTGAAGGGCGTGCCGTGCGTGGGAGACAGCCTGAAGGACATGCAGGCGGCCGACGCGGTCGGGGCGCAGGCGATCCTCGTGCTGACGGGCAAGGGGCGCAAGACCCAGGAGGAAGGCGGGCTGCCGAAGAAGACGCTCGTCTTCGAGGACCTCGCCGAGGCGAGCCGGCACATCATCGCCCACGCATGACGACGCTGCGCTCGGCGATCTTCCTGCTGGGGGGCCTCGCGATCACGAGTGTCTTCGGCATCCTGGTACCCGCGGCGGGCCCCGTGAGCCGCCGCCTCGCCTTCGCGTTCGCCTCGGCCTACGCCACGTGCATCCTCAAGTGGGCGGAATGGTCCTGCGGCATCGGCTACGAGGTGCAGGGCTGGGAGAACCTGCCCGCCTTTCCCGTCGTGCTCATGTCCAAGCACCAGTCGGCCTGGGAGACGATCTTCATCGAAAGCCGCTTTCCGCCCCAGTGCTGGATCGTGAAGAAGGAGCTGCGTTGGCTGCCGTTCGTGGGATGGGGCCTCATGGCGATCCGCTGCATCGCCATCGACCGCGCGAGCGGCCAGAGCGCGCGCGAGCAGGTGGTGAGCCAGGGAAAGCGCCGGCTGAAGGAAGGCATGGGGATCGCGATCTTTCCCGAGGGCACGCGGATAGCGCCCGGACAGCGCGGGAGATACGGCATCGGAGGGGCGCTGATCGCGACCCGGACCGGGACTCCGATCCTGCCCATGGCGCACAACGCGGGCGAGCTCTGGGGGCGCTACGCTTTCCGCAAGCGCGCCGGCATCGTGAAGGTCGTGCTGGGACCGCTCATCCGCACCGAGGGACGGGACCCCATTTCCGTGAACCGCGAAGTGGAAGCCTGGATCGAAGGCGAGATGCGGCGCATCTCGCCCGAGCGCTATGGCAGCCCGTGACCTCGTCTCCCGGGATTCGCGCCG
>JAAOZZ010000432.1 GCA_012274175.1 Betaproteobacteria bacterium | reverse complement strand
GTGCAAGTGAAATGGCCCAACGACGTGGTGGTGGATTTCCGCAAGCTGGCCGGCATCCTCGTGGAGACGAGCGGCGAGATGCAGGGGCCGAGCGTGGCGGTGCTGGGCGTGGGCGTGAACTACCGCCTCGCCGAGCGCGTGGTCGACCGCATCGACCAGCCCGTGTCCGACGTGGCCCATTGCGCAGCTCCCGTGCCCTCGAGGAGCGAGCTGCTCGCCGCGCTGCTCGTGCACCTCGGAGCGGCCCTCGAGGACTTCGAGCGCGCGGGCTTCGCCGGCGTGCGCGAGGCCTGGCTCGCGATGCACGCCTACCAGGGCCGGCCGGTGCGCGTGACCCCGCCCCGCGAGGCGCCCTACGACGCCGTGGCGGCCGATGTCGCTCCCGACGGCGCGCTCCTGGTCACCATCGAGGGGGGCCGCACCATCGCCCTTTCCTCCGCCGAGATCTCCCTGCGTGGAAGATAGCCGCGCGGCACTTCCCCCGCCGCGATGACGCCGCGGCCGGATTCCGCGCGCATCCTCGCGATCGATGCCGGCAACACCCGCATCAAATGGGGCGTGCACGACGGCCACTCGTGGACGGCCGCCGGCGCCGTGGACAGCGCGCAGGCCTCGCGGATCGCCGGGGACTGGGGAGCGCTGGGACCGGTGGACCTCGCGATCGCATCGAACGTCGCGGGCGATGCGGTGCAGGGCCATCTCGAGCGCGCATGCGAGGCGCTGGGCGTAGCGCTCACGACGATCCACGCCGAGCGCGAAGGCCTCGGCGTGACCAACGGCTACCGCGATCCCCGCCAGCTCGGCAGCGACCGCTGGGCGGCGCTCGTCGCCGCCCACGCCGCGCTCCCCGGGCACAAGCTGGTCGTGAACGCCGGCACCGCGCTCACCATCGACGCCCTCGCGCAGGACGGCCGCTTTTTGGGCGGGCTCATCGTGCCGGGCCCCGACCTCATGGCAAGAGCGCTCGACCACGGGACCGCGGCGCTGCGCCAGGTCGAAGGACGCTTCGAGGAATTTCCCGCGAGCACGCCCGACGCCATCGCGAGCGGCGCGCTGCAGGCGTGCGTGGGCGCCATCCTGCGATTGCGGGACACGATGGCCGCGCGCGGCTTCGAGCCCGCGGCGATCCTGCTGTCCGGAGGCGCGGCGGCGCGCATCGCCGAGCGGCTTCCCATCGCCTGCGCGATCCACGAGAATCTGGTCCTCGACGGGCTCGTGCGCATCGCCCGCAACGCCTGAACCGCCATGTCACGCCTCCTCTTCTTCCTGCTGCTCATCGCCTGCCTCGCCCTCGGGGCCCACCTGTGGCTCACCGTGAGCGCCGGGAAGGCGGATTATTCCACCCGGGAACTGAACCGTGACGAGGTGCGCGTCATCGCGGTAACAACTCCCCTGGTGGCCTCGCGCGGGGCCGAGCAGGCGCGGCGCGACCTGCAGGGCCTCGCGGGAGCGGCGTGCGTCGAGTTCTCCGGCATCGCGGCGGCCGACGCACCGCGCGCCCGGGACGCGTTCGCCGCGCTCAAGCTGGGCGAGCGGCTCCAGGAGCGCCCGGTGGAGGAGGTCACGCGCTACTGGGTGTTCGTGCCGCCGGCGCGCGAGCGCCGCATCGCCGAGGCGTCGATGGCGCAGCTTCGCCGCCAGGGCGTGAACGACGTGTCGATCCGTCCCGACAATTCCATCTCGCTCGGCGTCTTCTCCACGGAAGACGCGGCCCAGCGCTTCCTCGCCTCCATCGCGGCCAAGGGCGTGAAGGACGCCACGGAAGGCCCCTTCGTGAAGGAGCTGCGCGAGCTCACGATGCTCGTGCGCGAGCCCGACACCGAGACCGTCGCGCGCCTGACCATCCTGCAGCGCGACTTCCCCAGCGCCCAGCTGCGCGCCGTCACCTGCCCCGCCCTCGACGCCGTCGCGAAGTAGACGGGGGACCGATACGTTTCTCCGCGTCTGGAAGGCGCCGAGCGTGCCGCGAGGTTTCCTTTCCTTTTTTCAAAACCCTGAAACTGCGACCCGACCGGCCGGTCGCGAAATCGGGGACTGGCGGGTGTGCCAGGCCCCGAATTCGCGATCAACAGCCCGGATGGGTCACGCCTGCAGTCTCCGGGTTTTGAAAAAAAGGAAAGGAAACCTCGCGGCGCGCGAACCCGTGGCCTTCGAGACGTCGGCGCTCGATTTGATATGCTCCGTTGGATGTCCGAAGCCCCGCGCAGCATTCGCGCATTCGTGGCGATGATGGCCACGCTGGCGTGCGCGGCGTGCTCCGTCCTCGACCCGTACGACGTGATCGGCCGCCAGCTGGGCGAGGCCGCGCCCGTTTCCACCGAGGTGGTGCCCTCGCCGCCGCCGGCCACGCTCGGGGCGGCCGCCCGGGAGCGCGCATTCGATTTCGTGTGGCGCACGATCGACCGGCGCTACCACGATCCCCGCTTCAATGGCGTCGACTGGAAGACGGTGGGCGAGCGCTATCGCCCGCTCGCCCTCGCCGCGCCCGACGACGACGCGTTCTGGGACGTGCTCGACCGCATGACGGGCGAGCTGCGGGATTCCCACACGCGCGTGGAATCGCCGCGGCGCGTGGCACTGCGCAAGCGCGACGAGTCGATCACCCTCGGCCTGTCCTTCATTCCCATCGGCGACCGCCTCGCGGTGGACGGCGTGCATCCCGATTCGGACGCGTGGTGGGCGGGCGTGCGTCCCGGGATGATCATCGTGTCCATCGGCGGGAAGCCCGCGGGCGAGGCGTACGCGAAGCTGCTGGCCGGCTCTCGGATCGGTTCGACCGCGCGGGCTCGCCACCTCCAGGCGGTGCGCCGCCTCGTGACCGGCGCGGCGGGCGAGAAGGTCGCGTTCACCTTCGAGCGCGGCGACGGCACGCGCTTCGACGCCGTGCTGGCGCGGCGCAAGGTGGAGCTCAAGCGCACCGAGACGCATCGCGTGCTGCCCTCGGGATACGGCTACCTGCGCTTCTCGCAGTGGACGATCCCGCTCACCCTGCGGGCGCTCGGCGCGCTGGACGAGCTCAAGTCCACGCCGGGCCTCGTGATCGACCTGCGCGGCAATCCGGGCGGCGCGGTCAGCGCGGTGAACATGATGCTCGAGCGCTTCTTCGCGCATCCCACGGTCCTCGGGCGCACCACCACGCGCACCGGGCAGCCCGTCTCGCTCTTCCTGGGGGCGGTGGACATCATCCAGCTCAAGCGCGAGATCGAGGGCGACCCCGGCGCCTACCGCGGCCCGGTGGCGATCCTCGTGGACGCGCGAAGTGCGAGCGGCAGCGAGCTCTTCGCCGGCACGATGCAGGCGGCGGGGCGGGCGAAGGTCGTGGGCGAGGCGAGCTGCGGCTGCCTGTTGGGATTCCTCGGCTACGCCCATGTGCCCGGCGGGGCCGACCTCGCCTACAGCGAGGTGGGATTCGAGCTTTCCAACGGCAGGAAGATCGAGGGCGAAGGCGTGATCCCCGACGTCGCGGTGCCCGCCACGCTCGACGACCTGCGCCTTTACCGGGACCGCGCCCTCGAGCAGGCCCAGGCGCTGCTCGCCACCATGAAGCCTTCGACGCTGTGACCGCCGGGAGCCCGTCCCTCAATCCCGGCGTTGCACGCCGCGAGGTGTTCGCGTGGGCGATGTACGACTTCGCCAACTCCGGCTACACGACGGTCGTGCTCACCGCGGTTTTCAACGCGTACTTCGTCTCGGTGGTGGCGGGCAATGCGCCGTGGGCCACGTTCCTCTGGACCGCCGCACTCTCGGTGTCGTACTTCGTCGTGATGGTGATCGGCCCGCTGCTGGGCGCATGGGCCGACGCGCACGCCGCCAAGAAGCCCATGCTCGCCGTCACGACGCTCGTGTGCATCGCGGGCACCGTGGCGCTCGCCTGGAGCGGCCCGGGCGCCGTCCGGTGGGCGGTCGCGTTCATCGTGGTCTCGAACGTGGCCTATTCAATGGGCGAGAACCTGTGCGCCGCGTTCCTGCCGGAGCTCGCCCGTCCAGAAGCGCTCGGCCGGGTCTCGGGATGGGGGTGGAGCCTGGGATACTTCGGCGGCATCCTCGCCCTGGGCATTTCGCTCGCGTGGGTGATGACGGCGCAATCGCGCGGCTCGACCACCACGCTCGCGGTCCCCGGCACGATGGTGATCACCGCCGCCATCTACGGCCTCGCGGCGCTGCCCACGTTCTTCTGGCTGCGGGAGCGCGCGATCCCCGCCGCGGTTCCGGGGACGCGCGCGGCCTTCGCCCGGCTGCTGCAGACGGCGCGCTCGGCGCGGCGCTACCGTGACTTGCTCCTCGTGTTCGCGTGCGGCGTCTTCTACCAGGCGGGTGTCGCGACGGTGATCGCGCTCGCGGCGATCTACGCCGCGCAGGTGATGGGATTCAAGACCCAGGACACGATCCTGCTCGTGCTCGTCGTGAACGTGACCGCCGCGATCGGCGCCTTCGGTTTCGGCTACGCCCAGGACCGCATCGGCAAGACCGCCGCGCTGCGCTACACCATCGTGGGATGGGTCGCGATGACGGTGATGGCGTACTTCTCCCGCAGCGGCGGCATGTTCTGGGTGGCGGCGAACCTCGCGGGGCTGTGCATGGGATCGAGCCAGTCGGCGGGCCGGGCGCTCGTGGCCTATCTCGCGCCCTCCGATCGCAGCGCGGAGTTCTTCGGCCTATGGGGTGTGGCCACCCGCCTCGCGGCGATCCTGGGACCGCTCACCTACGGGGCCGTGACCTGGATCACCGGCGGCAACCATCGCCTCGCGATCCTCCTCACCGGCGTATTCTTCCTAGTGTCGCTCGCGATCCTCGCCTTCGTCGACGAGCGCCGCGGCCGCTCGGAGGTCGCATGACCCGCATTCCCGTGCCATTCCTGTCCCACGGTGCGCCCACCCTCGCCGTCGAGTCGACACCGGAGACGCGTGCGTGGACCGAGCTCGCCCGGGAGCTGCCGCGCCCGCGGGCGATCCTCGTGGTGTCCGCGCACTGGGATACCGAAGCGCCGAGCGTGGGCTCGGCCGCGCGCCCGAAGACGATCCACGATTTCCAGGGATTCGCGCGCGAGCTCTACCAGCAGCGCTATCCCGCGCCGGGAGCGCCGCACCTGGCCGAGCTCGCCGTGGGCGCCCTCGCGGACGCCGCAATCCCTTGCGCCGTCGATCCCGAGCGCGGCCTCGACCATGGGGCCTGGGTGCCGCTCAAATGGATGTATCCCGAGGCCGACATTCCGGTGACGCAGCTCTCGGTGCAATCCCACCTCGGGGCGCGCCACCACTACGAGCTCGGCCGCGCCCTCGCGCCGCTGCGCGACGACGGCGTGCTGGTCCTCGCCTCCGGCGGCATCGTGCACAACCTGCGCGAGATCCAGTGGCAGGCGAGCGAGCCCGTGGCGTGGGCGCGGGAGTTCAACGATTGGATGGCCGAGCGCGTGGCGGCCGGCGCGGTGGACGAGCTTCTCGACTATCGCGAGCGCGCGCCTTCGGCCGCCCGCAGCCATCCCACCGACGAGCACCTCGAGCCTTTCTTCGTGGCGCTCGGGGCGGGCGGCCTGCCCGCGCGCCGCCTCGCCCTGGGCATCCAGATGGGCTCGCTCGGGATGGACAGCTACGTCTTCGGCTAGGGCGCGACCGGTGTGGCCGCCGGCAGGGCCATCCCGCGCTTGCGCATCTCCTCGCGCACCAGGTCGGGCCGGTCGCTGATGATCCCGGTGACGCCCAGGTCCATCATCCGCGCGATGGTCGCCGGATCGTTCACGGTCCACACCACGACCCCGATGCCGAGCGACTTCGCCTCAGCCACCTTGGCGGCGTCCACGTCGCCGTAATAAGGCGACCAGGTGCGCCCCCCCGCGGCCTTCACCATCTTCGGCACCGAGCCGTAGTCGGCCAGCTGGAAGCTCGCGGTCCACCCGGACGCCTGGCAATCCGCCGGGGCCACGTCCGGCCGATGCCCGAGCGGGCCGCCACACACGTTGTCCAGGAATTTCTGCTGCGCCGTGAGGTACACCGTGGCGATCTCCGGCGCCTGGCGCTGCGCCTCCTGCAGCGTGCGCCAATCGAAGGACTGGATCGTCGCGCGGGTGGTGAGGCCGGCTTCGCGGATCTCCTGCACGAGCTTGCGCGCGAAAGGCGTCGGGGCCAGGGTCTCGTCGGGCGAGGTCGGCGTGAGCTTGGTCTCGATGTTGAAGCGCACCTGGTCGTTGCCCGCCTTGCGCGCGAGATCGAACACCTGGGCCAGTCGCGGAATGCGCGTGCCGTCGACGGGCACCTGGGCGGGCAGGCCCTGCGCGTACCGGGTACCGGGTTTCGTGCGTCCCACGTCGTAGCCCATGAGCTGCGAGTAGGTGATGTTGCGCACCGATGGGCCCCGTCGCGCGAGCCATTGCCCGTCGGCATCCCGCGTGATGTCGGGATTCAGCGACGAATCGTGCACGACCACCATCACGTCGTCGCTCGTCACGTTGGTGTCCATCTCGAGGGTGGTCACGCCGATGGAAAGCGCCCTGGCGAAGGCCGGCAGGGTGTTCTCGGGCGCGAGGCCGCGCGCTCCCCGATGCCCCTGCAGGTCGAAGGGGGCGGTGGCGCAGCCGGAAGCGAGCAGGGCGATGCAGGCAACGGGGAGGTGTCTCATGGGCCCCATTATTGCGCGCCGGCGGGCAAAGCCGGATGATGGCGTCCATGGCGAGCCTGAAGAAGACGCTCTACGACATTCTCGGCGTTTCCCGCGACGCCAATGCCATCGACATCGGGCTCGCCCACGACCAGCGCCGCGCGGAGCTGCAGCGCGCCGTGCCGCAGGACCCGAGCGCGCTCGCACTCCTGCACGAAGCCTACGAAGTGCTCAACGATCCGCAGCGCCGCGCCGCGTACGACGGCGCGCTCGTCACCGCCGCGGAAAAGGCGGCTGCCCTCGAGCAGGCGAAAGAGCCGGACCTGGTGGTCGAGGCCGCGGAGGAAGAAGTCGTGCGGCGCAAATTCCCGCCGGTGGGCATCGCGGCGGGCGTGGCCGTGGTGCTGATCCTCATCTTCCTCGCGCTGCACCGCGCTCCCGCGCCCGAGTCCCCGCGGACAGCGCCCGAGCCGGTCGCGGAGGCTCCCAAGCCCGCGCCCCCTCCTCCCCCGAAGACCGCGAAGGACATCCTCACCCTGGCGCTGGCTTCGGTCGGCCGATTGCAGGCCTTCGAGATGTCGGGACGCGCGGTGCCGTTGGGCCTCGCCGTCGCCGTCGAGCCCGGCGGGATGGTCACCACCTGCCACGGCATCCCGGCGGATTCCGCCCTGGTGGTCACCGTGGCCGGCGAGAACCATTCGGCAACGCTCACCATGACCGACGAAGTGCTCGACCTGTGCCGCATTTCCGTCGCGGGCTTCAAGGGCCAGCCGCTGCCCCTCGCCGCGGCCGAGGCCAGGGAAGGCGAAAAGATCTACGCATTGGGCGCCAATGCGAACGGCGAATTCGCGCTCACCGAGGGCACGGTGCAGAAGCTGCTGCCCGATGCGCGCGGCAAGGTGGTCCAGATCTCGATGCCCGTCGCCCCCAATGGGAGCGGGGGCGCGGTCTTCGATGCCGACGGAAACGTGATCGCCATCGCGACCACGGCCCAGGGCCACGGAGCGGGCGTAGCACTCGCCCTGCCGTCGGCGTGGATCGCGAAGATGCGCTCGCGAGGCCGTTCCTAGAGGGCGATCACCGGCGCGCATCCGGTGAGCAGCAGCAGCGCCAGGAGCACGCAGATCGCGAACACGAGCGCGTAGACCGCCTCGGCGGTCGAATGCCATTTCATGGGAACCATTCCTTCGAGAGCGCAGGATGCACCCCGATACTTGCGGGAATCTGACCGCCGCACGCCACCGGCACGCCCGGGCCCGCGGCGCATGCTATCCTCGCAGCGGCTTTTCCAGCGCCGCTAGAGCGGAATTTCCATGCGTGTCCTGATCGTCGAGGACGACCCGTTGCTGGCCGACGGCCTCACCGCGACGCTGCGCCGCGAGGGTTACGTCGCGGACTCCGTCGACTCCGCCGAGCAGGCCGAGGCCGCGCTCAAGGTCTCGGACGTGGACCTCATCATCCTCGACATCGGATTGCCGGGCATGGACGGCTTCACCTGGCTGCGGCGCCTGCGCTCGCGCGGCGGCGAGCAGGCGGTGCTGGTGCTCACCGCGCGCGACGCGCTCGCCGACCGCGTCCACGGGTTGAAGCTCGGCGCCGACGATTACCTCTCCAAGCCCTTCGCGCCCGAGGAGCTCTCGGCCCGGGTGTCTGCGCTCGCGCGCCGCGGACGCGCCATCCGCTCGCGCGTGATCGAGCACGGCCCGCTCACCATCGACCTCGCACGCAAGCGCGCGATCATCTCCGGCAAGCCCATCGAGCTGCCGCAGCGGGAGCACGCGATCCTCGAGTACCTGTTCTCGAACATCGACGCGATCGTCGGCAAGGAGAAGATCGCGGGCGCCGTGGCCTCGTGGGACGAGCACATCTCCCCCAACGCGATCGAGGTGCACATCTCGCGGCTGCGCGCGAAGCTCGAGCCCGCGGGCATCCATATCCGCACGGTGCGCGGGCTGGGGTACATCGTCGAACCCTGGGGTGATGGAAAGCCTTAGGCTCCGGCTGCTCGCATGGCTGCTGCTGCCGCTCGTGATCGTGGGCGTGACCGCCGCCACGGGCGCCTACGTGTTCATGGAAAGGCGCCTGACTTCCGCCTACGATCTGGACCTGGGCGACATCGCCCGCGCGCTCGTCCCCTACGTGAAAGTGCGCGACGGGAAGCTCGCGCTGGAGCTGAGCACCGCGGCCGACGCGGTGCTACGCGCCGACAGCTCGGACCACATCTACTACGTGGTGCGCGACGGCGAGGGCCGCGTCATCGCGGGTGATGCGCACCTGAAGCC